>NZ_JBSGDZ010000025.1:0-135655 GCF_053602655.1 Sphaerisporangium sp. NPDC004334 | reverse complement strand
CGCGGACCTGGTTCACGGCGGTCGCCGCCATGTCCAGGTGCAGGTCGCCGGCGTGGGGCCCCGCGGGGGGGCGGGCCGGCCCGGCCGCCGGCACCCCGGCGCTGCGCCGCCTGCTGCGGGTGCGCACCGTCCCCGGGTGGATCCGCCTGCTGACCGGGCTCGCCGTCGCCGCCGTCCTGCTGGTCTTCGCGACCGTCAGCATCGGAGTCGGCCACGCCAGGGACGGTCTGCGCGTCATCGGCCACACCGCCGGCCCGCAGGTCGTCACCACCGCCGACCTGTACTTCGCGCTCAGCGACATGGACGCACAGGTCGCCTCCGTGCTGCTCACCGGCCGCGAGTCCGCCCTCGGGCCCGGCCGCCAGACCATGCTCGACCGCTACGACGAGCGTCGCTCGCAGGCCGACCGCGCCGTGCTGCAGGCGGCCGACCTCGCCAGCGGTGACGCCACCGAGCAGATGACCGTGCAGGCCCTGCTGGACGGGCTCGGCCGTTACGAGCGGCTGGCCGCCCGCGCGCTGCTGCTGGACGAGCAGTCCGGCCACGCCGCCGGGCCGCCGCCCCAGGCCGTCCTGGACGTCTACCGCCAGGCGACCGACCTCATGCGGCTGGACCTGCTGCCCAAGGCCTACAACCTGACCCTGGACAGCGGCACCATCGTCCGGCACGCCTACCTGGCCGAGCTGTCGGCCGTCCAGCAGGGGCGCATCTGGGTGGGCGTCACCGGAGGGCTGGCGCTGCTGGCGCTCATCGTGCTGCAGGTCTATCTGAGCCGCGGCTTCCGCCGCACGTTCAACGTGCCCGCGCTGGTGGCCACCGTCGTGGTCGCCGCGCTGACCGTGGCCGCGTTCGCCGTCCTCCAGCACGAGGGCGACGTGCTGCGCGACGCCAAGGAGGACGGCTTCAACTCCGTCCTCGCGCTCTCGCGGGCCCGCGCCATCGGCAACACGCTGCACGGCGACGAGAGCCGCTACCTGCTCGACCCCGAACGCGCCGACACCTACGAGCAGGTGTACCTGGACAAGTCGCAGGCCGTCCTCTACGTCCCGGCCGGCAACCTCGACAAGTACTACGCCGCGGTGAACGACCGCGTCTCCGGCGGCAAGAAGGACTTCCTCGGGTTCTTCGGGGCGGAGGCCGCGGGCCTGTCCCTGGCCCCGCAGCGGCCGGCGTTCGACCAGGTCCTCCAGCGCTACCAGGCCTTCCAGCACAACGACCAGCGCATCCGGCAGCTCGCCACGTCCGGCTCGCGGCGCGCGGCGGTCGGCCAGGCCATGGGCCCGGCCTTCGCCTCCTACGACGACGCCCTGGTCAAGCTCACCGCGCTGCACCGCCAGGCGTTCGAGTCGGCGGTGCGCGAGGGCGACGGGGCGCTCGGCGGGTGGAACTGGGTGCCTCCCGCGGCCGCCCTGGCCGCCATCCTGATGGTCCTCATCGGTGTCCGGCCCCGGCTCGCCGAGTACCGCTGAAGGGAACCCCTTGATGGTCACGCTCACTTCCACGCGCGCGCACGGCGGGTTCCGCCGCGCCGCCGCCGCGCTGGCGGCCGTGGCGGCGCTCGTCCCGCTGGCCGCCTCCTGCGCGGCAGGCACCTCCATCCTCGACAAGGACTCCCTGGTGATCGGGGTGAAGGCCGACCAGCCGAACCTCGGGGTCAAGGGCGCCGGGGGCGCCTACTCGGGGTTCGACGTCGACGTCGCCACCTACGTCGCCCGCAAGCTCGGCAAGCAGGTGCGGTTCGTCACCGCGCCGTCCGCCCAGCGCGAGAACATGATCACGAATCTGGCGGTCGACCTGGTCGTCGCCACCTACTCCATCACCGCCGAGCGCAAGACCAAGGTGTCCTTCGGCGGCCCGTACTACGTGGCGCACCAGGACACGCTGGTGCGGGCCGACCAGAGCGGCGTGGACAACGTGCGCGACCTGCGCGACCGCAAGCTGTGCCAGGTGACCGGGTCCAACTCCTGGCGCCGGGTCAAGGAGGAGCGCAAGATCCCCGTGACGCTGGTGCCCTCGGCCTCCTACAGCGAGTGCGTCGAGGACCTGCGCGCGGGCAAGGTGGACGCCGTCTCGACCGACGACCTGATCCTGACCGGGTTCGCCACCTCCGGCACCAAGATCGTCAACGCGCCGTTCAGCGACGAGCGGTACGGCATCGGCATCCGCACCGGCGACATCGACGGCTGCGAGGCGGTCAACAAGGCGATCACCGAGATGTACCAGGACGGCACGGCCAAGCGGCTGCTGCAGAAGTGGTTCGCCAAGTCGGGGCTGGCCCTGACTTTCACCGTCCCGCAGTTCGAGGGCTGCGGCTGAGACCGGCCACAGGTCTCTGAAATTTCATGAACGTCGGGACCGAAAAAGTGAGGTGAACTCGGTTTTTACGGGTCGGGCCGCTATATTACCGAGTGAACAGGCTGTGCTCTTGTTCATGAACAGCGGTTCCTCTCATGGATCGAGGCCGGCCGATGGGCGAGGTGGTCATCGTCAACTGCACCGTCGTGCACGGGCGGGCGGCGGGCGGTGCCGAGGCCCTGCCCGATGCGGCGGTGCACGTCCGCGGTGAGCGCGTCCTCGCCGTCGGATCCCGCGCGCAGATCCTGCGCGGCATCCCCGGCGTGCCCGTCCTCGACCTCGACGGCGCCTACCTCACCCCCGGCCTGATCAACATGCACACCCACCTGTCGCTGTCGCTGCCGGGCCAGGGAGGCGACGACGTCAAGGGCATGGGACCGCACGACCTGGCCCTGTACATGGCCGACGGCGCCCGCCGCACCCTCGCGTGCGGGGTGACGACGGTGCGCTGCGTCGCCGAGAAGGACCACGCCGACTTCGCCCTGCGCCGGGCCATCGAAGCAGGCCGCGCGACCGGGCCGCGCGTCTACACCGCCGGACGGGCCCTGGTGTGCACCGGCGGCCACGGGCACGAGGGCGGCGACACCCTCGAGTGCGACGGGCCCGACGCCTTCCGCCGCGGCGTGCGCAGCCAGATCAAGGCCGGCGCCGACCTCATCAAGGTCATGATCTCCGGCGGCATCGCCGGTGAGCACGAGCGCATCGACACCCCCCAGCTGTTCGCCGACGAGATGGCCGCGGTGCTCGACACGGCGCACGCCTGGGGCCGCAAGGTCACCGCGCACGCCGGCCCGGCGGCCGTCATCGCCCAGGCCGTCGAGCTCGGGCTGGACTGCGTCGAGCACGGCTACGAACTGACCCCCGCCGTCGCCGCCGCCATGGCCGCCCGCGGCACCGCACTGGTCCCCACACTGCTCGTCACGCGGTGCAAGGAGTTCTTCGACGAGCTCGGCGTCCCTGAATGGATGCAGTGCCGCGCGCTGGCCGCCGGACCCCGCCACCTGGACAGCTACGCCATGGCCCTCGCGGCCGGCGTGACCGTCATGCTCGGCAGCGACATGCCCCCGTTCTGGCCGTTCGAGGGCACCAACGCCACGGTCAGGGAGCTGGAGCACATGTCCGAGGCCGGTCTCGGCCCGGCCGGCGCGCTGCGGGCCGCCACGCTCGAACCGGCCCGCTGGCTCGGCGCCGACGACGACCTCGGCACCGTCGAGCCCGGCCGGTACGCCGACCTCATCGCGATGGACGACGACCCCCTGAGCACCGCCTCGGCGTTCCGGGGCGTCCACTGGGTGATGAAAGGCGGCCGGATCGTCCGCGAAGACCGCGCGACGGTCCACCCCTGATGAGCCGCGTCCCTCACCCCCGCGCGTCCTGGAGTCCTCCACATGAATGACCAGCTCCCCGCCGATGGCGACGACGCGCCCCCGGACGAGACGCCCGGCGCGGCACCCGAGGGGTTCATCACTGCGCCCGAGGAGCTCGGCGTGGCGCCCGATGGGCCTGACGGGGCGGCCGAGGGCGATATGGAGCTGTACGACCTGCGGGTCGTGGTCGACCGCATCGACGGCAGATCGGTCTGCGGCATGCGAGTGGGCGACCGTTTCGACCTCGAACAGAGCGCGCACCTGCGTCTGCCCGACGGCGAGCACTTCTGCGTCTACGCGCTGGCCGCGGTGCTGCCCTTCCTCGCCGCCAAGCAGCGCGACCTCGCCGCCGGGGACTGGCTGGCGAAGGACACGCTGTTCGCCTGCCCCGATCCCGAGGAACGCCTGGTGATGCGCGTCGAACGAACCCGCCGCCGCCGCATGAACTCCGCGGACCTGACCTGAACCGCCCGAAGGCGCGAGCGCGTCCCGGCGGCGCTGCGCGTCGCGGCGGCGGTGCGCGTCCTGGCGGCGGTGCGCGTCGCGGTGGCGGCCCCGTGCACGGCGCATGGTTTCGGAGGAGACACGGCGCACGGTCCTGGAGGAGAAGGGAGAGGTTGCCATGAGACCCGCCGAGATCGGCCTCGGGTTGCAGAGTGACAAACGGCCGGGCGACTACGCGCGGCTGGCGCGCGTGGCCGAGGAGCACGGGTTCGACGTGCTGAGCGTGTTCGGCGACCTGATGTACCAGCCCCCGCTGTACCCGCTGCTGGAGATGGCGGCGGCCACCCGGCGCGTGCGGCTCGGTCCCGCCTGCCTCAATCCTTACTCCCTGGCCCCCTACGAGATCGCCGGCCAGATCGCCGCCCTGGACCTCGCCTCGGCCGGCCGTGCCTATCTCGGCCTGGCCCGGGGCACCTGGCTCGGCGCGGTCGGCATCGCCCAGCCCCGGCCGCTGACCGCCCTCGCCGAGGCCGCCGAGGTGGTCTACCGGCTGCTCGGCGGCGACGACACCGGGTACGAGGGCGAGGTGTTCCGCCTGGAGGCGGGTACGCTCCTGCGCTACCCCGTCCAGCGGGCACGGCCGCCGCTCCTGCTCGGCACCTGGGGCCCGAAGGGGGCCGCGCTGGCCGGGCGCATCGCGGAGGAGATCAAGGTGGGCGGCAGCGCCAACCCGGCGATGGTGCCCGTGATCCGCGACCGGGTGCGCGCCGGCGCCGAGGCGGCCGGACGCGACCCCGGCGAGGTCGGCGTCGTGCTCGGCGCGGTCACCGTCGTGGACACCGACGGCGCCGCCGCCCGGGCCAGAGCCCGCACCGAGGTCGCCATGTACCTGGCCGTGGTCGCGGAACTGGACCCGACCGCCGAGATCCCCGACGACCTGCTCGTCCGAGTGCGAGACCTGGTCGCGGCGGGGGAGGACCGGGCGGCCGGCGAGCTGATCCCGGACGACATCCTCGATCTGTTCGCCTTCTCCGGCACGCCCGAGCAGGTGGCGGCCCAGGCCCAGGCGCTGATCGACGCCGGCGCGCACAGGGTCGAGTTCGGCACCCCCCACGGCCTCGACGACGAGCACGGCGTCCGCCTCCTCGGCGCCGAAGTCCTCCCCCTCCTCAACCGCTCCCCGCTCTGACCAGCACCTGACCCCGACACGCCTTCCGTGAGGAAACGGTGGAGGTCCTCAATGACTGTTCCGCTGTGTCACTCGTAGTCGCGCCACGGCTGTCCCGGCGGCGGACCTGGTGAGCGCTGGAACGAACTCGCCGACGTTGCCATCGTGCTCCACCCGGAGCGCCGTTCGAACCGACCGGCGACCATCGAACGGGGAAGAACCGTGGTGTTCCTCATCGACGCGATCACCGGACGACCGGCCGTCGGTGGGAGGGACCGCCTCGATAGGCTGGGCGCGGTCCGGGCGGCCACTCGCCGGGCCTTCGGGGGCTGTGGGGAGGCCGGCGCGTGCGCGTGCACATTCTGATCGGGCCGGGCGTCCTGGCGGACGCCGGGCTGCTGGAGGACATGGCGGCGCGGGAGTTCGCCGCGCTCGGTGTCGAGGGGCGCCTGGTGGTCGCGGCCGACGTCGCCTCTTTCCGTGCCGAGTTGGACGCCACGGGCGACGATCAGGCCGTCGTCGCGATGCCCGGCCCTGATCCGGACGCCCGGCGGCTCATCGACGCTCCACCGGCATGCTCCCCTCGGACGGTGTGGCTCGATCTCGCCCGCGTGGGCCCGCTTCAGGCCGCCGGCGGGGCCGCTCACCTTCAGGGCCGGGGAGTGTGGGGTCTGACATGGGCCATCCGCCACGCCGTGCACCGGCTTCGGACGCCGGCCGTTCGCATCCCGTACGGGGACCATCCCGACCAGTGGGGAGAACTTCGGCTACCGTCCTCCGTGGCCGGTCCTGCACCTTGGCCCGCGGACACCGGCGTCTCCTCCGCCGGCGGGTCGCTGTCGTCTTCCGTGAACGCGGCCATCTCCGCCGCCGACGGGTCGCCATCGTCGTCCATGGGCTCCGTGGGCCGGTCCGCCGGGGGGCTGCCGCCGGTGGCGGTGCTGGTGCATGGGGGGTACTGGAGGTCCATCTGGCAGGCCGACCTGATGGACGCGCTCGCGATCGACCTCGCCCGCCGGGGGTACGCCACGTGGAACCTGGAGTATCGCCGACCTGACCTGCACGGATGGGACGCCACCACGCGGGACGTGGCGAGCGGGCTGGCGGCGCTGACGGCGCTCGGCGTCCCGCTGGACCTCGACCGCGTCGTGGTCCTCGGCCACTCGGCCGGCGGCCAGCTCGCCCTACGCCTCGCGGCCGACGCGGCCCGATCCGCCCCACTCGGCCAGGCGGCTCCCGGCCGGCCCGGCATGGACATGCCGGATGTGCCAGACCTGGACATGGCAGAACCGGTCCCAGGGAAGCGGGGCGTGGGGGAGTGGGCGGTAGGCAGGGGGGCACGGGAACCGCGGGTGGCGTTCGCCGTGTCGCTGGCCGGGGTGCTTGACCTGGTGGAGGCGGACCGGCGGCGCATGGGCGTCGGAGCGGTCGCCGCCGCGCTCGGCGGGGACGCGCACGAGTTGCCCGAGGTGTACGCCGCCGCGAGCCCGCTGGCCCGGCTGCCGCTGGGTGTGCCGCACCTTGTCGTCCAGGGAACCGATGACGATCCCGACCTGGTGGACATCGGCCGCAGGTACGCGCGCGCGGCCGGCCCGGAGGCCGTCCATGTCGAACGGCCGGGCGACCACTTCGCCGTCATCGACCCCGACGCCCCCATCTGGCACGCCGTGGCAGACCATCTCGCCGACCATCTGCCCGCCCGAACCCGGCCCTGAGACCGTGTAGCGATGACCGATCCTGGCTTGGCCCGGTCATCGACGACCGGCCCTGCCGTAGGCAGGTTCGTGGCCATCGCTCCCTGCATGAGGACGGTTGGCCGTGGATGGTCACGTTGCTTGTGGGTTCGGGGTCGGTGGGGCGGTTGTGAGGGTGCCGCGCACGGCCGGGTGGAGGGGGAGAGTGCGGGGATCTGAGGGTGAACAGTGTGTTACGTGCGGCGTGTCCGTGTGATGAGGGTGTGGGGGTGCGCCAAGCTGGGGGTGTCACAACCCGGAGGACCCCCCGATGCTCAAGCGCAACCTGCTTTTCGGCCGTAAGACCCGCGTCACCTTCTGTCTGCCCGCCGACCGGCCCTACGGCGTGGTCAGCGTCGTCGGCGACTTCAACGACTGGTGCCCGGGGCGTCACGAGCTGCGCCGCCGCCACAACGGCCTGCGCACCGTCTCGGTGATCCTGCCCCAGGGCGTCCACCGGTTCCGCTACCTGGCGACCGCCGGCCTGTGGTTCGACGACGAGACCGCCGACCAGATCGACCACCACGGCAGCCTGATCCATCTGTGACCCCGTGCCGGGCGGTTCTCCATGAACCGCCCGGCCATGCACCATGACCTACCGCCGTGACCTGCCCGATGGTCCCTCACGACTCGCCCGGCGGTTCACGCGGCTCGCGGGGTGGTGATGACGGTGCCGGGTGTCGTGGTCGCCGTGGTCAGCGGTCGGGGGCCGTTTCCGGTGGTCCCTGTGGGGTGAGGCGTGCCGCCGAGGTGCCGAGGCCGGTGGGGGGCATGGCCCGCCATACCTCTGGGGCGGACGGCTGGGGAGCGCCGGCGGTGACCTGCGCGGGAGCGGCGGTGACGAAGGCATGCGATGGGGCGGCGGTGAGGAGGGCATGCGTCGGGGGAGCGGTGAGGGAGGCACCCGTGAGGGGTGCGGCGAAGGGGGCGGGCGAGCGGGGCGCGGTGGCGGAGCCGTGGGTGCGTAGTTCGGCTTCGGTGTAGCGCGCGCAGCGGCGGTGCCATTCGAGGATGCCGGACATCCACTCTTTGAGGGACTCGGCGTGCTCGACGAGGATCTGCCGCGCCCGCTCGCCGAGGGCGAGGTCGTCCAGCAGGGCGGGCAGGTCGTGGGCGACGATGTGCTCGAACTGCCGCATGCGCGCCGTCATCAGGTCGGCCACGATGTCGCGGGCCCGGCAGCGGTCGACGCCGAGGAAGCGCTCGACCACCAGCACCATGTTGTGGACCTCCCCCTCGAACTCGATCTCCTTCTGGTAGGAGAACAGGTCGTTGGTGAAGCAGGCGTAGTCCTGGGCGGCGGTGTCCAGCTCGCGCAGCACGCGTGTCTGGTACACCTCGTCGGGCACGACGTCGATGTGGGCGAGCCGGGCCAGGCTCATCGTCATGTCCGAGCCGAAGGTCTTGCGGCGCATCTCGACGTAGTCGATCGGGTCGGGGACGCGGTTCAGGGCCTGGTTGCCCACCTCCCACACCCAGCTGCCGGTCATGTCCTCCACCGCGGCGCGCAACCGCCGCCGCCCGCGCGCGTCCATGCCGGAGGCGGTGCGCCGCCACAGGTCGCCCAGACCGCGCTCGAGCGCGCCGGACGGCTCGGGGGTCTCGCTCATGTCCACCGGCATGAACGACCCGAGCCGCTCGTGGCAGAGCCGCGCCGCCGGCAGGTCGCGGGGGACGCCGAAGACCAGGGGGAAGTAGTCGTCACCGTAGGTGCCCCAGGCCAGCCAGTCGGACGACAGGCAGACCTGCTCCAGCGTGCCGTCGGCGTGGATCATCGCCGCGCAGTGCGCGAAGTCGAAGCCGAGGAAGCGCCGCTCGTCCCACAGCGCGCCGGCGGAGATGCCGGGGAGGGAGTCGAACATGCCCATGCGCCGCGCCCAGTCGGCCCCGTGGCGCCGCGCGGCCTCCAGATGCGGGTTCGTGCGGAACGCGAACGGCATGTGGAAGGCGGGCAGGTCAAGGTGCCCCACGGGGCGCAACGGCGGAGACAGGTGCTGGCGGGAGCGCAGGTCGGCGCCGAGTCGCAGCGTGGGCAGCAGCGACCACACCGCCGAGGTGCCGAGCCCGGACGGGCCGGGCGGGACGCCGGGGACCGGGCCGCCGGCGGCGCCCTCATTCATGTAGCGGCTGGAGCGGGCGTGCCACTCGTGGCCGCCGGACTGCCAATCTTGCAGGCCCTTGACGTAGGCGGCGACCGCGGCCTGCTCGTGGGCGGGCGCCGCCCGCTCGGCGAGCAGGGCGGGCACCTCGGTCAGCGCGGTGGTCTCGAACTGCTGGAGCCGGGAGGTCAGCAGGTCGTTGACCAGTTCGGCGGCCTCCTGCGTGGGGCAGTCGAAGAAGCGCTCGAAGACCAGCACCGCGTTGGAGTTCTCGCCCTCCTCCTGAACCTCGCGCTGGTAGGAGAACAGGTCGTTGCGCAGGTGCACCGCGTCGGAGAAGGTGTCGGACAGGACCTTCATCGGCCGGGTGCCGGCGAGGTGGGCGGGGATCTCGGCCCGCGCGGCGTACTCGACCAGGTCGGCCGACCAGGGCGCCCCGCCGACCCTGCGCCGCATCTGGACGTACTCGATGGGGTTGGCGACGCGGCCCAGCTCGATGTTGTTCAGCTCCCACATGGACTCGACCATCAGGTTGTGGGTGCTGGTGGTGAAGCGCCGCCGCCAGTCGGGCGACATGGCCGGCACCGTGCGCGCCCAAAGATCCTTCAGCCCGGCCTCGGCGGGGTCGGCCGGCTCGGGCGGCGTCTCGCCCTCGGCGGTCATGAACAGCTCGAGGCGGTCGAGGTGGGCCTTGGCGCCCGCCAGGTCGCGGGAGTGCTTGAACAGTTCGAGGAAGTGGTCGTCGAAGAAGAACACCCAGACGTACCAGTCGGTGATGAGGTCGAGCGTCGCGCCGTCGCAGTCGGGGTGGGTGTAGGCGCACATCAGCGCGTAATCCATCTGGGCGAGCGCGGCCTCGTCCCAGATGAGGCCGCCGCCGGGCCGCGGCGCGTCGAGCATGCCCATGCCGCGCGCCCAGGCGGTGCTGTGGGCGCGGGAGCGCTCGAGGTGCGGGTTCAGCCGGGCGGGATACGGCATGTAGAAATCGGGCAGTGTGAAAGCCTGCATGAGCCTGCCTAAGTCTCGTGAGCCGACCATGACCGTGCGCTTACCGTGACCTTACCATCGCGGAGGGTCACGATGTCATCGCGCGAGCCGGCCGGTACGGCGGCGGGCCAGGCACCGCGGTCGCACGGGGCTCCGGGGGGGCACGGGCCTCAAGGGCGAACGGGGGGCGCATCGGGCACGGGGCCGAACGGGGGCGCAGCGGGCAACGGAGGGAACGGCCCGCCGGCGCCGGGAGGTCACTCGTCGGCGGGAGCGAGCGCGCGCCAGGGCAGGGGGCTCGAGAGCATCATCATGCTGGAGGGCTGCCCGTAGGGGGCCAGGCGGTCGATGAGCTCCTCGAAGGCCGTCATCGAGGTGGCGGCGACGCGCAGCAGGCAGCAGGTGTCCCCGGTGACCCGGTGCACCTCGACGATCTCCGGCCAGGCGAGCGCCTGCTTGTCGCGCAGCACGCACCGCACTCCATAGCAGGACATGCGGATCAGGGCGCTGACCTTGCGGCCGGCGCGGGAGGGGTCGATCCTGGCGTGATAGCCGGCGATCACGCCGGTCTCCTCCAGCCGGCGCACCCGCTCGGCGACCGCCGGGGCCGACAGGTGCACCCGCCGGGACAGCTCGCTGTAGGACAGTCGTGCGTCCGCCTGCAGTTCGGCCACCAGGGCCCAGTCCATCGCGTCCACGGTCACGCTCCGTCATTCGCAAACCGGAAACCGTCTTCCGCCTTCCGTTCCGAAGGCGGAAGGGGCGAATCGCTATCGAGTCATCATTTCACTGGAATTCTATATAAGTGAACATGGAGGTGAACTGAGGAGTTGGGATGACGAGCAGACGGCGGGCCGGAGGCGCCCGGGTGAGATCCTTGGCCGGGCGCCTGCGTGCCCCTGCGCAGGCGGCCGAGCACGTGGCGCCCACCCTGGAGTTCGCCGACGGCACCCCTTACGACCACTATGTGGCGGCGCAGGCGCTGCACGGGCTCCAGCGGACGGTCACCGACGTGCCCGAGGAGCGCGCCTTCCTGGTGACGACCCAGGTGATGGAACTGTACTTCGGGCTGATCCGGTCGGAGTGGTGGCTCGCGCAGCGGCTGCTGGACGACGACGAGGTGGTGGGGGCGACGGCGGTGCTGGCCCGCAGCGTCCGCTACTTCGAGGCGCTCAACGCCTCCTGGGCGGCGCTGAGCTGGCTCACGCCCGCCCAGTTCAACGCCTTCCGCGACGCGCTGGGCGAGGCCTCGGGGTTCCAGTCGGCCATGTACCGGCACCTGGAGTTCCTGCTGGGCAACAAGTCGGAGCCGCTGACCCGCCCGCACCGCCGCAGCCCGGCGGTGTACAAGGAACTGGTCGACGCCCTGCGGCGCCCCAGCCTGTACGACAGCGTGCTCGCCCTGCTCGCCAGGCGCGGGTTCGAGATCCCCCCGCCCGGCGACCCGGCGCAGGAGTACGTCCCGAGCCCGCTGGTGGAGGACGCCTGGGTCCGGGTCTACGCCGAGCACGGCCCGGGGGAGGAGCTGTGGTCCCTCGCCGAGACGCTCACCGACCTGTCCGAGAGGTTCTCCGACTGGCGCTACCGGCACCTGATGGCCGTGCGCCGCTCGATGGGCGCCAAGCCGGGCTCGGGCGGCTCCAGCGGGCTCACCTGGCTGGAGCGCAGCCTGCGCCGCGACGTGTTCCCCGAGCTGTGGTCCGCCCGCACCCGCATGTGACTCCGGCACGGATGTTCACCGGTTTTCGTCCCACGTAACACCTTGCCCTCCGGGTGAACGGGTGAGGCCGAGGCGTCCTGCCGGGCGGAAACAGCCGGTCAGAACAGCCGGGGGGTGACCACCGAGACCACCGTGGTGACCGCGTCGGTGTCGTTGTACATGGCGTGCGGCACGGTGGAGCGCAGGTGGACACTGTCGCCCGGGTAGAGCCGGTGTTCCACGCCGTCCACCTCGTACAGCAGCTCGCCCGACAGCACGAAGGCGAACTCCTCGCCCGCGTGCCCGTAGGCGTCCTCGCGCCGCCCCCCGGGGGCGATGTGCACCAGCAGCGGCTCCAGCACCAGGTGCGGCCCGCGGGCCGACAGCATGCGGTAGGTCTGCTGGCCGGAGACGTACTCGGTGGCCGCCGTCGAGGCCCGGGTGAGCGTGAAGTGGGAGGGAAGCCGGGCGATGTCCGCGCGGTCGTCGCCCGGCTGCTGCTCGTCGTCGAAGAAGTCGGCGACGCTGTGGTCGAGCGCCGCGGCGACGCCGTTCAGCGCGGTGAGCCCGATGGAGGAGATGCCCCGCTCGACCTGCGACAGGAAGCCGATCGACAGCCCCGAGCGGGTGGACAGCCCGCGCAGCGTCATGCCGCGCTCCTTGCGGAAGCGGCGCATGCGGGCGCCGACGGCGTCGGGCCGGTCGCGCTGGTCGTGCTCGCCGCGGCCCTGGCGCGCCGATGTGCCCACCGGATGACCTCCTCGATCGGGCGGCGCGGCCGCGCCTTTCAACGGTAAAGAGCACACCTATTTCACCCCAGGTGCCGTCCGCGTGCCAACCGGGGTCCGCTCCGTCCCCGCCGGCCGACCCGCCCGGGGGCCGCATTGCCCGGCCGGGGACCGGGACGGGCAATGATGGGCCGCCCTTGGGATAACCGTGACATGTCCGGGGGTAGGGAAGCGCGGGTGAAAGGCCAAGCCAATACGCCCGGCGAGGACCCGGCCCCGGTCCCGATCACCGCCGATCTCCAGCTTCGTGTCAATGACCGGCTATATCCGATCACGGCCGACACCAGGGAGTCACTGCTGGACACCCTCCGGGAGCGCCTGGGCCTGACCGGCGCGAAGAAGGGCTGCGACCACGGCCAGTGCGGCGCCTGCACGGTCCTGGTGGACGGCAGGCGGGTGGTGTCGTGCCTGACGCTGACGGTGTCGGTGGACGACGGCGCCGTCACCACCGTCGAAGGGCTCGCCGCCTCCGGCGCCGTCCACCCGCTGCAGCGGGCCTTCGTCGAGCACGACGCCCTGCAGTGCGGCTTCTGCACTCCCGGGCAGCTCTGCTCGGCGGCGGGCATGCTCGCCGAGGCGGCGGAGGGACGGCCGAGCCTGGTCAGCGCCCGCGACGCCGCCGGGGCCGGCGGCCCGGTGACCCTGGACGAGGAGGAGATCCGCGAGCGGATGAGCGGCAACCTGTGCCGGTGCGGCGCCTACCCGGGCATCGTCGCCGCCATCGCCGAGGTGGCCCGGTCGGCGGAGGTCGCGCGATGAGACCCTTCGCCTACCAGCGCCCGCCCACCGTAGCCTCCGCCGTGGCCGCGGCAGGCGCGGACGCGGACGTGATGTACCTGGCCGGCGGCACCAACCTGGTCGACCTCATGCGGCTCGGCGTCGCCGCACCGGGCACGCTCATCGACGTCACCCGCGCCGTCTCCACCGCCATCGAGGAGACCCCCGGCGGCGGCCTGCGCATCGGCGCCGGCGCGCGCAACGGCGACCTCGCCGCCCACCCCGTGGTCCGCCGCCGCTACCCGGTGCTCGCCGAGGCGCTGCTCTCCGGGGCCTCCGGCCAGCTCCGCAACATGGCGACCGCGGGTGGCAACCTGCTCCAGCGCACCCGCTGCTCCTACTTCCAGGACGTCACCAAGCCCTGCAACAAGCGCAGCCCCGGCACCGGATGCCCGGCCCGTGAGGGCGAGCACGGCAACCTGGCGATCCTCGGCCACTCGGAGAGCTGCGTGGCCACCCATCCCTCCGACATGGCCGTCGCCCTGGCGGCGCTCGGCGCGCTGGTCCACGTGGAGGGGCCCGCCGGGGCGCGTCAGGTGCCCATGCCCGGGTTGCACCGGCTGCCCGATGACGACCCCTCACGCGACACCGTCCTGTCGCCCGGCGAGCTCATCACGGCGGTGGAGCTGCCCGCGCTGCCGATGGCCGCCCGCTCGGCCTATCGCAAGGCGCGCGACCGGGCGTCGTTCTCCTTCGCCTCGGTGTCGGTCGCGGCGGCGCTGGAGGTGGACGGCGGCGCCGGGGGAGTGGTGCGCGACTGCCGCATCGCCCTGGGCGCCGTCGCGCACGTCCCGTGGCGGGCCGAGACCGCCGAGGCCGCGCTGCGGGGCGGGCCCGCGACCGAGGAGGCGTTCATCCAGGCCGCGGGCGCCGAGCTGGAGCGGGCGCGCCCGCTGCCGCGCAACGGCTACAAGGTGCCGCTGGCCCGTAACCTGATGGTGCGCGTGCTGGCCGATCTGGCGGCCCGGCCATGACCGCCGCCCCGCCCGTCACGGGCGCCCGCCACGTGGGCGAGGCCCTCGACCGCGTGGACGGCCTGGCGAAGGTCACCGGCAGCGCCATGTACGCCTACGACCACGGCCCGGCCGACCTGCTGCACGCCGTGCCGGTCGAGGCCGCCATCGCCCGCGGCGAGGTCGTCCAGGTGGACGTGGACTCCATGCTCAAGCGCCCCGGCGTGGTCGCGGCCATCTGGCACGGCAACGCGCCCCGGCTGGCGACCTCCGACGAGGATCTGGCCGTCCTGCAGTCGCGGCGGGTGTCCTACCGCGGCCAGTACATCGCCGTCGTGGTGGCCGAGACCCTGGAGGACGCCCGTGAGGCGGCGCGAACGCTGCACGTGCAGTACGCGCCGGAGGAGCACGACGTCGGCCTGCGCGCCGACCACCCGAAGATGTACCGGCCCGACGCCGTCAACGCCGGCCACCCCACCGACACCGAGCAGGGCGACCCCGACGCCGCTCTCGCCTCGGCGCCCGTCGTGGTGGACGAGGTGTACAGCA
The DNA here is from genome assembly GCF_053602655.1 of Sphaerisporangium sp. NPDC004334. NCBI lineage: Bacteria > Bacillati > Actinomycetota > Actinomycetes > Streptosporangiales > Streptosporangiaceae > Sphaerisporangium > Sphaerisporangium sp. NPDC004334. The sequence continues at coordinate 120,736 of NZ_JBSGDZ010000025.1, read as the reverse complement.
CCCCGGCCGAGCACAACAACCCCATGGAGCCGCACGCCACGGTCGCCGAGTGGCACGGCGACGGGCTGACCGTCCACGAGCCGTCCCAGAACGTCACCGGGCTGCGCGCGACCCTGGCCTCGCTGTTCGGCATGCCGCCCGCCCACGTGCACGTCGTGTCGCCCTACGTCGGCGGAGGGTTCGGCTCCAAGGCCAAGGTGCACCCGCACGTCATCCTCGCCGCCCTGACCGCCAAGCAGGTCGGCCGGCCGGTCAAGATGGCCCTCACCCGGCGCCAGATGTTCGCGGCCACCGCCTACCGCACCCCGACCATCCAGCGGATGAGGCTGGGCGCCGAGCCCGACGGGCGGCTGGTCGCCCTCACCCATGACGTCTTCGAGCAGAGCTCGGCCCTCGCCGAGTTCGCCGAGCAGGCCGCGGTGCCCTCGCGCACGATGTACGCGGCCCCGCACCGCCGCACCACCCACCGCCTGGTGCGGCTGGACGTGCCGACCCCCTCGTGGATGCGCGCGCCCGGCGAGTGCCCGGGCATGTTCGCGCTGGAGTCGGCGATGGACGAGCTGGCCATCGCCTGCGGCGTCGACCCGATCGACCTGCGGGTGCGCAACGAGCCGGCCGCCGATCCGCACAGCGGGCTGCCGTTCAGCTCCAGGAACCTGGTCGGCTGCCTGCGCGAGGGGGCCCGGCGCTTCGGCTGGGCCGGACGCGACCCGCGCCCGGGCATGCGGCGCCGGGGAAGGCTGCTGGTCGGCACCGGCGTCGCCGCCGCCACCTTCCCCGCCCTTCGCGCCCCCTCGTCGGCGAGCGCCCGGGCCGAACCCGACGGCCGGTACACGGTGCGCATCGCCGCCGCCGACATCGGCACCGGCGCGCGCACCGTGCTGACCCAGATCGCGGCCGACGCCCTGGGCTCCACGCCGGGCCTGGTCACGGTGGAGCTCGGCGACAGCGCGCTGCCCCGCGCCGCGGTCGCGGGCGGGTCCATGGGCACCGCCTCGTGGGGGACGGCCGTGGTGCGCGCGTGCGAGGCGCTCAGGGAACGACTCTCGGCCGTGGGCGGCGCCGTCCCGGCCGGTGGGCTCGAGGCCACGGCCGACACCACCCAGGAGGTGCGCGGCCGGCAGCGGTACGCCCGCCACGCCTTCGGCGCGCAGTTCGCCGAGGTGACCGTCGACGCCGACACGGGGGAGACCCGCGTGCCGCGCCTGCTCGGCGTGTTCGCCGTGGGCCGCATCCTCAATCCCAAGACCGCGCGCTCGCAGCTCATCGGCGGCATGACCATGGGGCTGTCGATGGCTCTGCTGGAGGAGAGCATCATGGACCGCGAGTTCGGCGACTACCTCAACCGCGACCTGGCGCAGTACCACATCGCGGCCAACGCGGACGTGCGCGACGTCCAGGCGTTCTGGCTGGAGGAGGACGACCCGCACCTCAACCCCATGGGCTCCAAGGGCATCGGTGAGATCGGCATCGTCGGCACCGCCGCGGCCATCGCCAACGCCGTCCACCACGCCACCGGGGTGCGGATCCGCGACCTGCCGATCCGCCTGGACAAGCTGGTGCGCTGAACGCGTCCCCGGCCCGTGTTCTCGCTGTCCTCGCTCTTCCGGCATCCCGCCGACCGGCTGGCCGGCGCGGCTCCCGGCTGGCTGGTGGAGACGGTCCGGCCCGCTCCGGCGCGGCCGGACTGGGCGGCGATGGCGCGGGTGGCGGCCTCCGTCACCGGCCCCCTGGTCGCGACCCTGGCCGCCGGGCGGCTCACCCTGGGCCTGCTGCCCGCGATGGGGGCCATGGCGGCGGCGCTGGCCGACCGGGGCGGCTCCTACCGCGCCCGGGTCATCCGCATCGCCGGCGCCGCGTGCGGCGGGTCGGCCGGGTACATGATCGGCCACTCCGCACGCGGCCTCGGCTGGTGGACGGTCCTGGTGGCCGTCGCGGTGTCGGTGCTGTCCGCGCTGGTCAGCGTCTCGGGGGCGGCCGGGTCCCTGGGCGGGCTGCAGTCGCTGGTGATGACCGTGCTCGGCCTCGGCGTGTCCTTCCCCCAGGGGCCGGTGACCGGGGCGTCGGCCTACGCCGCCGGCGCGGCCTGGGCGATGGTGCTGTCGGTCGCAGGCTGGCCGCTGCGTCCCCGCGCCGCCGAGGAATCGGCCGTCGCCGGCGCCTACCGGGCGCTCGCCTGCCTGCTGGAGCGCTGGCACACCGGCAGGGCCGAGGCTCTGACCGCCTTCGACGCCGCGCTGAAGAAGGCCTACGACACCGTGCTCGGCGCTCGGTCGGCGGCGCTCGGCCCCGACCGGGAGCGCACCCGCCTGGTCGCTCTGCTCAACCAGGCCATCCGCGTCCGCAACGCCCTGATCTCGCTCATCGAGGAGGGGCGCGAGCCGGCGCCCGAGATCGCGCAGGCTGTCGCCTCGATCGCCGGCGCGCTGGCCGGTGAGGGGACCGCCGGCCGGCCGAAGCGGCTGGAGGCCGTCTCGCCCGCACTGCGGGCGGTGTGCGCGGCGGTGAACGACACCGTGGAGCTGCTGTCAGGGAGCGAGGTCCCCTCCGGCCAGGAGCCGGTCCGCGAGGCGGCCGGCCCTGGCGCGAGGATCGGCCGGCTCTGGCAGCGGCTGCGGTACGGGCACCTCGCCCGGGTCTACACGGTCAGGCTCGCGCTGTGCATGGGGGTGGCCGCCGCGCTGAGCGAGTTGCACTGGATCGAGCGGTCCTACTGGGTCATGCTCACCGTCGCGCTGGTGCTCAAGCCGGACTTCGGTTCGGTCTTCGCCCGGGCGGTGCAGCGGGGGATCGGGACGGTCGTGGGCGCGATGCTCGGCACCCTGGTGCTGTTCGTGGTGCCCTACGGGCCCGGGATCCTCATCCCCCTGGCGTTGTTCGCCGCGCTCCTGCCCTACGGCCAGCAGCGCAACTGGGGGCTGATGTCCACCTTCCAGGTGCCGCTGGTCGTGCTGCTGGTCGACCTTCTGACCGGCGCGGGGCCGCGGCTGGCGGAGATCCGCCTGGTGGACACCCTGATCGGCTGCGCCATCGTGCTGGTGTTCGGCTACCTGCCCTGGCCGGCGAGCTGGGAGGCGCCGGTGGGGCCGCCGTTCGCCGACGCGGTGGCCGCCACGGCCCGCTACCTGCGGCACGCGTTCGAAGGCGGCCCGCCGTGCGCGCTGCTGCACCGCGAGGCGTTCGACGCCCTGGCCGACCTTCGTACGGTCTTCCAGCGGGCGCTGACAGAGCCGCCGGTGGTCAGCAGGCGCGTCACCACCTGGCTGCCGGCGATGACCGCGCTCGAGCGGGTGGCCGACGCGACCGCGGCCACGGCGGCCCTGACCGAGCACGGCCGGGACGCGCCCTCGCCGCAGGCGGTCAGCCGGACGGCCGCGTCGCTGGAGGAGATCGCCGAGCAGGTCCGCGCCGGGCGGCCGGTGGCCGACCAGGTGCGCCTGACCGCCGACGGCCCCCTGGAGCCGATCACCGAGGCCGTCCGCGGCCTGCACGACACCCTGACCGGCCGCCCCTGACCGGCCGCCCCTGACCGACCGGCCGGCGTCGTCCGTCCCCGCCGATGAATGCGACCGATAGTGTCTACTGCCGCTTATTCGTAATAAGCGGTATTCGTCCCTCTTCTCCGGATTTGCCGCTCTCTATTCGCGTGTGTCCCCCGCTTTCGCCATTCCCCGGAGACCGGCACCCACCACGAACGAACCGACCGCCCACCAGCCCCGCAGAGAATCCGGGCCACCTTTGCCACCTCCCGATATTTCGTGACATGCGCAGGACGCCGCCACCCGCGAAATGGCGGTTAGGATGTGCATCGCCAAGGGCGGACCCTGGTATTCACTCCCTCCCCCAGGAGACCGGATGTCACTGCAGCCGAGGTTCCGGCGGGTGGCCGCACTCGACAGGCGGTTCGTCGACCGCGAGGACGTTCTTGAGGCGTTCATGAGGGAATTGCGCGACCGCGGGGACGCGCGGGGCCCACGGGTCTTCAACGTGACCGGCGTCGGCGGCATCGGCAAGTCGCGGCTGCTGCGTGAGCTCAAGAAGCGGGCGGAGCAGGAGGGCTGCCGCACCGCGCTGCTCGACCTCCAGGTCCCCGCCATGCGCCAGCAGGAGGACGCCCTCGCGGTCCTGCGCATGGAGCTCGGCCGGCAGGGCGTGATCTTCGACCACTTCGACATCGCCTACGCCGTCCTGTGGCAGCGCCTGCATCCGCACCTGAAGATCAGCCAGGCGGAGCTTCCGTTCGCCGACGAGAGTGAGATCCTCACCTCGATCCTCGACGAGACCTCCGGCCTGCCGGTGTTCGGCACCGCGGTCGGGCTGCTGAAACTCGCCCAGCGTGCGCGCTCCTCGGTCCGTCACCGCCGGGTGATCAAGGACGACGAGGTCCTCCAGCGGCTGGACGAGCTGTCCAACACCGACGTGCTGGACGCCGTCACCTACCTGTTCGCACAGGATCTGCGCGCCTCCGGCGGCATGCCGTGCGTGGTCTTCGTCGACGCCTACGAGGCGTTGGTCCCCATCCCGGTCAAGACCGGGCGGGTGTCCAGCGCCGACGCGTGGCTGCGCGACCTGATCGCCCAGCTCGATCGCGGTCTGGTGGTCGTGGGCAGCCGCGAGCCGCTCGGCTGGCAGGTCCACCACCCCGAGTGGGCCGAGATCGTCAACGAGTGCAAGATGGACGGGCTGCCGATGGACGCCCGGCTGGAGCTGCTGCAGCAGGCCGGCATCTCCGAGGGCGTCGTCATCGCCCAGGCGTCCCAGGGCCTGCCCTTCTACCTGCACCTTGCGCTGGACACCCAGGCGGGCAACGCGCGGGCGGTGTCCATGGAGGAGATCTTGCAGCGGTTCCTCAACCACGTCGCCCCCGCCGAGGTGCGGCTGCTGGAGCTGCTGAGCGTCGCCAGGACCTTCGACTTCGAGATCTTCCACACCCTCGCCCAGGCTTACGACCTGCCCGCCGACCGCTTCACGTGGGAGTCGCTGACCGCCTACTCCTTCGTCTACCCCGCCGGGGAGCACGGCCTGCGTCTCCACCAGTTGATGGTGGTCGCGCTGCGGGCGCGGCTCAGCCCCGAAGCCACCCGGGAGGTGCACGCCCACCTGCGCGCCGCCTGGGACGCCCGCGCCGCCGCGGGCGACGGGACGGCCCTGCGCGAGGCGGTGTACCACGGGGTGCGCGCCGGGGCGCTGAGCGCCGAGGACCTGCTGGACTACGCCGACCGCAGCATCCGGCGCGGCGGCAAGCAGGCGGGCGACGGCATCCTCGCCGACCTGACCGAACTCGGCCTGCACGGGGAGCTGGCGGAGGCCGCCCGCTGTCTGGCCGTCGAGGCCGCGATCACCATGGGCGACGCCGGGCAGGCCGCCGCGCTGGCCGACCTCGGCCCGGCCCCCGCCGTCGGCAGCACGGCCCAGGCGCGGCTGGCGATGGCCGCGGCACACGCCATGCGCATCGCCGGCGACACCACCGAGGCGGGCCGGGTCTACACCCGCGTCTGGGAGCGGCATCGGGGGCCGGTCCGCCCGATCGCCGGGCTGTGGGTGGCCGAGGTCCCCATGTGGCAGGGCCGGTTCGCCACCGCGTTCTCCCTGGCCGAGCAGGTGCTGAGGGACGCCCCCGAGGACGACTGGGTGCTGCGCGGTGACGTGCTGCGGCTGATGCACCTCGGCCGCCGTTTCCACCTCGACTTCGCCGAGGCCGCCGTGCGGCTGGAGGAGGCCCACGCCTGCTACGCGCGGTCGGGGTCGGTGGTGGGGTTGGCCAACATCGCCACCAACCGGGTCGAGCTGGCGGCCTGGGACGACCCGGCGGCGGCTCTGCGCCTGGCGGGCGAGGCGATCGCGCAGCAGCAGGAGCTCGCCGCGCTGCACGAGCTCGGCAAGACCTACACCGGGCTCGCCCTGGCGCAGATGCGCCTCGGCGAGCTGCGGGCGTCCTCCGACTCCTTCGCGCTGGCCTGCGAGTACCTCGACCGGGCGGGTTACCGGTCGGGCCGGGCCAGGGCCGAGTTGTTCCGCGCGCTGCTGCACGTCCTGCAGGGCTCGCCCGAGCGGGCGGCCAGGGCGCTGGTCTGGGCGGCCGAGGAGTTCATCGCCTCGGAGGTCTACCCCACGCTGATCGTGGCCGCGCACCAGACGCTCGAGCGCATCGACCTGCCCGACGAGCAGGTGGCTCGGGCCGCCGATGAGGCGCGCGGCCGGATAGAGCCGCTCGACTCGCTTCCGGCACTGGAGTCCCGCATGGCCGATCTGATCGAATCGGTCCTGGGAGGACACCGATGACGATGGAACTGTACGAGACCGCCCGGGCGCACCTGGACGCCGCCGCCGGTTACTACAACAAGAACGTCCGCGTGCCCACGCCCGACGGGCCCGTGAACGTTCGTATCCCCATCGACGGCGCGGACGTCATGGACCTGCGCCTGTGGCGCGAGGATGAGGTCCTGCCGGCGATCGCGCCCTATGTCGCCGACGCGCCGCGGCTGCTGCACACCTCCGCGGCCCCGCTCTTCCAGGTGCACCAGTTCATCCACGGCCGGGTGCTCAACGACCTCGCCCCCCGCGGCGTCCCGGTCCCCGGGCATGTGCCCGGGGACGTCGTCCGGCTGCTCACCCAGCTGGCCGAGATCCCGCGCGAGAAGCTCCCGTCCCTGCCGCCCGACTGGCCGGTGGGAGAGGACACCCAGGGGTTCGGGCGCCGGCTGTCGGACCTGACGCGGTGGGTGTACTCCAGCTTCGCCACCGAGTACGCCTGGCTGTACTCCGCGTTCAAGGTCCCGGCGGACCCGGTGGCCGCCGCCGAGGCGCTGTGGCCGGGCATGACCGCCCGCCCCCTGGTGTGCGTGCACGCCGACATCCACCGCAAGAACATGATCGTGGACGACGGGCGGACGGTCTTCCTCGACTGGGAGCTCGCCCTCTGGGGTGATCCGGTCTACGAGATGGCCGTGCACCTGCACAAGATGGGCTATCTGCGCGCCGAGCGCGACCGCGTCGTCGAGCTGTGGGCCCGCGCCATGCCCCCCGGGCACATCCTCGGCTGGGAGCACGACATGGAGGTCTACCTGGCCCACGAGCAGATCAAGTCGGCCGTCGTGGACACCGTCCGCTACGCCCAGCTGTTCGTGGATCCCGACTCCGCCCCCGAACCCGAGCCCGAGCTGGTCGCCAAGCTCACCGAGAAGCTCAACAACGCCTACCGCCACTGGGGCGTCTCCCCGCGGGCCGAGGAGGACCAGGTCGAGGCCACCCTGCAGCGGTGGGCGCGGCGGTGATCCGTTTCCGCGGCGAGCTGGCGCGCAACTACGTGGACGGTCGCCGGCTTCCCGAGGAGACGGTGGCCGTGTGGATGCGCGCCGTGGCGCCCTGCATCGCCGTCTCCGGGGGCCCGGTGCTCGACCTGGGGGCGGGCACGGGGCGCTTCTCCCGCGCGCTGGCCGGGCACTTCTCCGTACGGGTGGTCGCCGTCGAGCCCTCGGCGGAGATGCGCGCGGCCGCGGCGGCCGCGGCCGGCCCCGACGTCGGTGTGGTGGGCGGCCGGGCCGAGGCCGTCCCATGCGGGTCCCGGGCCTTCCAGGCGATCTGGGCCTCCCAGGTGGTCCACCACATCGAGGACTTCGACCGGTGCGCCGCCGAGGTGCGCCGGGTTCTGGTCCCGGGGGGCCGGTTCGTCGTCCGCGGCGCCTTCCACGACGCCGAGCGGACGACGCTGTTCCATACCTACTTTCCCGACCTCGTCGTCCTGGCCGAGGAGAGAGGCCGTGCTCTGGCGGCCCTGACGCGCGCGCTGGAAGGGGCCGGGATGGCCGCCGAGCGCCGCGACACGGTCGTCCAGACCTCGGCGCCGACCCTGGCCGCGTTCGCCGGCCAGGTGGCGCTGCGTGCGCACAGCCCGCTGCGCCGCCTGAGCGACGACCGGTTCGCCGAGGGGCTCGAACGCCTGAGGAAGGACGCCGCCCGCTCCCCGGACAGTGGGCCCATCACCAGCGCCATGGATCTCGTCGTCTACTCCTGAGCACACCTCGGCCCGTCCCGCGTTGACGCCGTCCTGCCGTGCGGTCTTTCCGGTGCGCATCGCGCCCTGACCGCGGGGCCGGGCGAGACCGTTGCGCTATTCATGTATTTACGGTAGGAAATACCTATGAAGATGCTGGTCTGTCGGTGGGGGAGCCGGTGAGCTCGTCGGTGTCCGTTCGCTCCGATGTCGTGGGCGCGTCCGGTCCCGGCCGGACCGGCGGCGCGGGCGTGGAGCGTGGTCCCGGACCGTCGGCGGGCGCGCGGAAGGCTCGCCGGGGACGGGTGCGCCGGCTCGGCGCGCGCTTGTTGTCGCTGGTGGTCCTGCTGGTGCTGTGGCAGCTCGTGGCCGTCGCCATGCGCAACCCCTCCTTCATCCCGCCGCCCAGGGCGGTGTGGGACCAGCTCGTGCTCACCTCCACCGTCCACGGCGGCGTCCGGGGGTACAGCGGGCACCTGCTCGTGGAGCACCTGGCGGTCAGCCTGCGCCGCATCCTGATCGGCTCGGTGCTCGGCGTCGCGGCCGGGCTCGCTCTCGGCGTGGTCATGGGCACCGTGTCCTGGATCCGCGTGGTGGCCGAGCCGGTGGTCACCTTCGTCCGCGCCCTGCCGCCGCTGGCCTACTTCAGCCTGCTGGTCATCTGGTTCGGCATCGACGAGAGCCCCAAGCTGTGGCTGCTGACCATCGCCGCGCTCCCGCCGGTCGCCGTCGCCACCGCGTCGGCCGTCTACGGCGCCCCCGGGGAGCTGGTGGAGGCGGCGCGGGCCCTCGGCGCGCGGCGGCGGGACGTCATCGGCGACGTCGTGCTGCCCAGCGCCCTGCCGGAGATCTTCACCGGCGTGCGGCTGGCCGTGGGCATCGCCTACTCCTCGGTCGTCGCGGCGGAGACCATCAACGGCGTTCCCGGCATCGGCGGCATGGTCCGCGACGCCCAGCGTTACCTGCAGACCGACGTCGTGGTGCTCGGGCTGCTCGCCATCGGCATCTCCGGCCTGCTGATCGACGGCGCCCTGCGCCTGCTGGAGCACAGGCTCATCCCCTGGCGCGGCCGCGCCTGAGCCGCGCCCTGAAAGGAAACCCCCGAAATGACCGGAACAGGCCCGCGCCGCCTGCTGCCCCTCGCCGCGATCGCCCTGGCGGCCTGCCTGCTGGCCGCCTGCGGTGACGGCACCGCCTCGGGCGGGCCCGGCGGCGGCGCCTCCGCGGCGGGCAAGACCATCCGCCTGGCCTACCAGGCCTTCCCCAGCGGCGACCTCATCGTGAAGAACAAGCGCTGGCTGGAGGAGGCGCTGCCCGGCTACCGCATCACCTGGACCAAGTTCGACTCCGGCGCCGACATCAACACCGCGTTCGTCGCCAAGAGCGTCGACATCGCCGCCATCGGCTCCAGCCCGGTGGCCCGCGGGCTGTCGGCGCCGCTGAACATCCCTTACCAGGTGGCCTTCGTGCTGGACGTGGCCGGTGACAACGAGGCCCTGGTCGCCCGCGACGGCAGCGGCGTCACCTCGGTGGCCGGGCTGCGCGGCAAGAAGGTGGCCAGCCCATTCGCCTCCACCTCCCACTACAGCCTGCTCGCCGCCCTGGACCGGGCCAAGGTACGCGAGTCGGAGCTGACCGTCGTCGACCTGGAGCCGCAGGACATCCTGGCGGCCTGGACGCGCGGCGACATCGACGCCGCCTACGTGTGGCTGCCGGTGCTGGACACCCTGAAGAAGAACGGCAAGGTGCTGGTCACCAGCCGCGAGCTGGCCACGGCGGGCAAGCCCACCCTGGACCTCGGCGTGGTGTCCACCGCGTTCGCGCAGGCCCACCCCGACGCGGTCGACGCCTGGCGTAAGGCCGAGGCCAGGGCGCTGGACCTGCTCGCGAGCGACCGCGCCGCCGCGGCGGCGGCCGTCGGAGCCGAGCTCAACATCAGCCCCGCCGACGCCGGGCACCAGCTCGACCTCGGCGTCTTCCTCAAGCCCGCCGACCTGCCGGGCCCCGAGTGGCTGGGCACGCCCGGCAAGCCCGGCGGCCTCGCCCGCGACCTGCTCAGCGCCGCGGAGTTCCTGAAGTCCCAGCAGAAGATCGACGCGGTGCCCGACCTCGCGACCGTGGGCGACGCCATCTACAACAAGGGGCTTCCCGATGCCCTCTCCTGACGCCACGGGCACGGCGGCCCCGGACACCGCCCGCCCCTCCGAGCGTGCCGCCGCCGTGGAGGTGCGCGAGGTGGAGCACGTGTACGGCCGGGGCGCGAGCGCCGTCGCCGCGCTCGGGCCGCTGTCGCTGACCGTCGCCGACGGCGCCTTCCTGGTCCTGGTCGGCGCCTCGGGCTGCGGCAAGACCACCCTGCTGCGGCTGGTCGCCGGCTTCGAGCCGCCCACCGCCGGGACGGTCCGCGTCGCCGGCGCCGCGCCGGTGCCCGGCAAGGGGGCCGGCGTCGTGTTCCAGCAGCCGCGGCTGTTCCCCTGGAAGACCGTCGGCGGCAACGTCGAGCTCGCGCTGCGCTACGCCGGGGTGCCCCGCCAGGAGCGCCCCCGAAGGGCTGGGGAGCTGCTGCGGCGGGTGGGCCTGCACGATGTCGCCGCCCGCCGCGTCTGGGAGATCTCCGGCGGCCAGCGGCAGCGCGTCGCGATCGCCCGCGCCCTGGCCGGCGACGACCCGCTGCTGCTGCTCGACGAGCCGTTCGCCGCGCTGGACGCCCTCACCCGCGAGCGGCTGCAGGAGGACCTGCGCCGGATGAGCGCCGAGACCGGACGCACCTCGGTGTTCGTCACCCACAGCATCGACGAGGCGGTGTTCCTCGGCAGCCGCGTCATCGTGCTGAGCGCCCGCCCCGGGCGCGTCGCCCTCGACGTCGAGGTCGACCTGCCGAGGACCGGGCTGGAACCCGACGAGCTGCGCGGCCTGCCACGGTACGCCGCGTTGCGCGCCGAGATCGGCCACGCCGTCCGCGCCGCCGCCTGACCCGGCGGCCACCCACCGCACCGCCGTACGATCGGAACGGAGCAACGAGATGACCTCCACCACAGAGCACCCGGCCGCGACGCTGACGCTCGACCCGCTCGGACCCGCCTTCGGGGCCGAGGTCCTCGGGCTGGACCTGGCCGCCGCGACCGACGCCGAGCTGGCCGCCGTGCGGGCCGCGCTCGTCGAGCGCAAGGTGCTGTTCTTCAGGGGACAGGGCCTCGACGAGGACGGCCAGATCGCCCTCGGGCGGCGGCTGGGCGAGCTGACCCCCTCCCACCCGGTCGTCGCCGGCGTGGACGAGGCCCACCCGGAGATCTACGCCATCGACAGCGCGGACAACGGCTTCGCGGACGTGTGGCACACCGACGTCACCTTCATGCCGCGCCCGCCGCTCGGCTCCATCCTGCGCGCCGTGCGGCTGCCGGAGTCCGGCGGCGACACCAGCTGGGCCGACGGCCAGCTCGCCTACGACTCGCTGTCGCGGCCGGTGCGCGACCTGGTGGACCGGCTGACCGCGGTGCACGACGGCAACCGGGAGTTCGGTTACTACCTCGCCCAGCGGCGCGGCGGCAGGGGCAACGTGTGGGAGGGCGAGACCGTCACCCGCCTTGACCCGGTGGAGCATCCGGTGGTCCGCGTCCACCCCGAGACCGGGCGCAAGGGCATCTTCGTCAACCCCGGTTTCACCTCCCACATCGTCGGCGTCTCCGAGGCCGAGAGCCGCGGCATCCTCGACCTGCTCTACGCCCATCTGACCAAGCCCGAGCACATCGTGCGTCACCGGTGGCGGGCCGGCGACGTGGCCATGTGGGACAACCGCAGCACCTCCCACTACGCCAACCGCGACTACGGCGCCGCGCACCGCGTCATGCACCGCATCACGCTGCGCGGCGACCGGCCGGTCGGGCCGTCCGGCCCCGTCACGGCATAGCGGTGCCCGTCAGGCGCGGCGGTTCAGGCGTCCTCCCACAGCACCTGGCGCGGGACGCGCGGCAGGTGGACGGCGCCGCTGCGGTCGGCCAGCACCATGGCCTTGAGCAGCAGCGGATGCCCCTCGCCCAGGGCGGGCCGGCCGTGGGCGAGGGGAGTGCGGTCCAGCAGCGGGGCGAGCAGGGCGTCCAGGCCCTCGAAGCGGCCGGTCTCGAAGCGGCGCACCGCCTCGTCGTAGCGGCCCTCCAGCAGCAGCGGATGCGACGGGTCCAGCCCGCCCCCGGCCAGGGCCGCGAGCGCGGCGCGGTGGCGGCCGGCCGCCGCGTCGTCGCCGCGGGCGTCCTCGCAGCGGGCGGCGAGCAGCAGCGTCCGCGCGCGGCCCGGGGGATCGCCCGGGACGGCCTCGCACTCCCGCACCCTGGTCAGCAGGCCGGCGGCGGTCTCGGCGTCGCCTCCCATGAGTTCGGCCTCGGCCAGGGCGCGCCGCGCGGCGGCCGTGAGGGCCTCGCCGCCCGGGCCCCCCTCCAGCCGGCCGGCCAGCTCGGCCAGGGCGCCGCGCGCCGCCGCCGCGTCGCCGGCCAGGGCGGTGGCCAGCCCGTGCGCGATGCGCGCCTCGGCCCACAGCCGGAACGACACGTGCGCGGCGAACCACTCGGAAAGGACGGGGGAGCGTTCGAGCAGCCGCAGGACGGTGGCCGGCTCGCGCAGGGCCAGCTCCACCTGGGCGAGGCGCACGGTGTCGTAGTTGGGCCAGTAGGCGATCGGCTGCAGCAGTTCGGCGCGGTGGCGGCGGGCCTCCTGGAGCAGGTGGCGCGCCTCGATCGGCTGGCCCGCCTCCAGCAGGGTCTCGGCGAGCGACACCCGCGCGGCCACCACGTTGATGTCGCCCGGCTCGCCGAGGCGGGCCTGCCGGTCGTCGACCACGGCCTCGGCCAGGCGCAGCCCTGCCACGACGTCGCCGGAGCGCGCCGCCGCGCGGGCGGCCGCCTGGGCGGTCACGGTGTAGCGGCGCCAGGCCGGGGACAGGCCCGCGCCGGGGGCGGCGCCCTCGGCGCGGGCCGACCGGGCCCTTTCGATCAGCTGGGCGGCCTCGGCGGGCCGGCCGGCCTCCATCAGCAGCTCGCCGAGGTTGTGCCGCGCCCGGGCGGCGTACGCGACGCCCTCGGCCGGCTCCCGCGCGGCCAGCTCGTTCTCGGCGACGGCCAGGCAGTCCATGAGGCACGCGCGTGCGGCCTCGAGGTCGCCGTACCTGGCCAGGGCCAGGCCACGGCGGCCGTGCACGTCGCACAGCGAGCTCAGGTCGCCGCCCGGCTCGCCCGGCCGGGGCAGCAGGCGCGTCAGCTCGGCGGCCTCGTCGGCGGCGCGGCGCAGCAGGATGCCGGTGTCGGCGACCGAGCGCAGGACGCCGGCCTGGGCGTCGGTCTCGGCCCGGGTGCCGGGTGCCGAGCGGCGGGCCAGGTCCAGGACGCGTTCGGCCACGTCCAGGTCGTTGATCCACGACCCCGCGAGGGGCACCAGGTGCCGCTCGTACCAGTGGGCGCCCAGCGCCGCCGCCTGACGGTCCACCGGACCGTCGGGATCGTCGGTGAGGGCGTCGAAGGCCAGGTCGGAGAGCTTCTCGGCGCAGGACTCCGCCCATCCGGGCGGCGGCGGGCACACCGCCTGGGCCGCCGCCGCGAGCACGGGGGTCAGATGGCGGGCGTAGGCCAGCACGCGGCCGGCCCAGCCGGCGGAGGCGACCCGCCCGATCGCGCTGCCGGGCCAGCTCGGCGGCTCCTGCGGCGCGGACTGGCGCTTCTCGGAGGTGGCGATGTCGCCGATGCCGAGCTGGACCTGCTGGGTGAGGAAGGACTCGGCGCGGTGGAAGCGGGCGACCAGCAGCAGCGCCTGGGTGACCTGGTCGCGCGCCTCGACCAGGCTGGCCGGCACCGAGGGCGGCTCCTGCGGGCCGTTGCGCTCGGCGAACTCGGCGAAGGCGTGGTCCAGGGCGAGGGCCACCAGCACCCTGCGGCTCTTGACCTCGTTGTAGAGCCAGACCGCGCTGCGCCGGCCGCTGTGGCCCTCGCGGGAGAGCCGCACGGCCGCGGCGACGTCTTCGGCGCGGACGAGGTGGTAGGCCGTGGTGCGGAGGACACCGGCCGCGGCCTCCCCGATCGCCGAGAGGCGTCTTTCCTGCGCCGACACCCTGCGAACCTCCTCGGCCGGTCTTGCGGTATACGCGTCGAGGGATACCGACGGCGAAACGCCAGAGTGATGTCAAAGCATATATCCGGTTCGCGGCAAAGGCCGCATGGGGTGACCCGCTGAGGGATGCCCGTTCACCAGGGGCGGGGCGCGGGCCACCACCATTTCGACCGCATACCGGCACAGAGCCATGGGTTTCCCTGCTTGCCGGAATCCCTCGCCTCTTATGGTTTGTTCCCCAGAAACCGCCGGATGTGGTCAATGTCAGGAAAATTCCACAAAGTTATGTGTGGTGGCGGTCGGCTCCACCTCCGCGCGGTTCCGGGACGAAGGCCAGGACCACGGCGAAGTCCTGCGCCGGGTCGGTGTACCAGCGGGACACCGCGAACCCGGCGCGCTGCAACTCGCGCTCCAGCCGGTAGCGGTAGAACTTCGTGCTGATCTCGGTGCGCATCTCCTCCCCGGCCCGGAAGGGCACCGTCAGCGCCGGCTCGCGGAAGTGGACGCGCATGGGACGAGTGGCCCGCAGCCGCATCTCGACGCGGTGCAGCCGGCCGTCGTACAGGGCGACGTGCTCGAAGGCCTGCGGGGCGAAGTCGGCGCCGAGCTCGCGGTTCATCACGGCGAGCACGTTGCGGTTGAAGGCCGCCGTCACCCCGGCGCCGTCGTCGTAGGCGGCCACCAGCCGCCCGGTGTCCTTCACCAGGTCGGCGCCCAGCAGCAGGCCGTCGCCGGGGGACAGGGTGGCGTGCAGCTCCGACAGGAACGACGCCCGCGCCCGGTCGTCGAGGTTGCCGACGGTGCCGCCGAGGAAGGCGACCAGCCGCCGGCCGATGCGCGGCAGCCGGGCCAGGTGCCGCTCGAAGTCGGCGCAGATCGCCCACACGGCCAGGCCGGGATGGGCGGAGGCGACCCGGCGGGCCGCCGCGTCCAGGGTGGCGGCGTCCACGTCGACCGGCATGTAGGTCTTCAGCGTGCCGGCCCGCGACAGCGCGCCCAGCAGCAGCCCGGTCTTCTCGCTGGTGCCCGAGCCGAGCTCGGCCAGCGTGTCGGCGCCGGACAGCGCGGCGATCTCCTCGGCGTGCTCGCGCAGGATGGCCGTCTCCCGGCGCGCCGGGTAGTACTCCGGCAGCCGGGTGATCCGGGAGAACAGCTCGCTCCCGGTGGCGTCGTAGAACCACTTGGGCGGCAGCCACTTGGGCGCCGAGGTGAGCCCGGCGCGGACGTCCTCGGCCAGCGCGCGGCGCAGGTGGTCGGGGCCGAGGTGGTTGACCGTGTACAGGAACGGCAGCGGGATCTGGGTGACGGACACGCGGGCCTCCTGGTGTGACGGTTGGGCGGGCCGGTCAGAGAGGGTCGGCGCGGACGCCGTCGGGGGTGGCCAGCACCAGGTGCCGGTCCGGGACCGGCTCCCAGCCGGGACGCTCGTCCAGCGGCTCGCTGGCCAGCAGCACCCCCTGGCCGAGGTGGACGAACAGGGTCTCGTTCCACGCGGTCGCGGCCACCGCGTCCCCGTCGCTGACGAGCAGGTTGAGCCGGGCCCCGGGGTCGGCCGTCCCGGCGCCCGCCACCACCTCGCCCACCGCCTCGCACAGCGGGGCGCCCCGGCCGAGCCGGGCGAACACCGCCGCGGCCACCCACGCCGAGTCGCAGGCGCTCTCGGGCTCCCGGCCGTCGATGAGCGGGCCGAGCGCGGACCGCGACACCCGCCCGTTGTGGCTGAGCAGCCACGGCCCCTCGGTGAACGGCGCGGTCGCCGTCTCCTCGACCGGCATGCCGGGGCTGGCCGAGCGGACCGCCGCCATCAGGCAGCCCGAGCGGGCGATCGCGGCCAGCCCGGGGAGGTTGGCGTCGGACCAGATCGGCACCGAGCGCCGGTAGCGCACCGGCTCACGGCGGTGGGCGTCGTACCAGCCGACGCCGAACCCATCGGCGTTGACCGCGCCGCACCGTTGCAGGCGCGGCGCGTACGACTGGCGCAGCAGGCCGTTCCCGGGGTCGCGCAGCAGCGACGCCAGCGGGCGCGGGGCGCCGAGCCAGGCCGCGTGCCGGCACATCTACGCCTCCCCGGGCGCGGCCGGACGGGCGCACCGCAACCCGGCGAAGATCTGCCGGCGGTGCGGAAGGTCCCAGTTGCGGAACGTCGTGCGGACCGCCGAGGGATGGGTGGCCCACGAGCCGCCGCGCAGCACCCGGTAGTGGTCGCCGAAGAACACCTCGCTGTACTGCCGGTAGGGGAAGGCGCGAAAGCCCGGGTAGGGCAGGAAGCAGGACGAGGTCCACTCCCACACCTCCCCGATCATCTGCTCGGCGCCGCACGGGCTCGCCCCGGAGGGGAAGGCGCCCACGGGCGCGGGCCGCGACGCCCTGTGCCCGAGGTTGGCGTGCCGGGGCCCGGGCTCGGCGTCCCCCCACGGGTAGGCGCGGGCCCGTCCGGCGTGGGGGTCCCATCCGCACGCCTTCTCCCACTCGGCCTCGGTGGGCAGCCGCCGGCCGGCCCAGCGGGCGTAGGCGTCGGCCTCGAACCAGCTCACGTGCTGCACCGGCTCCTCGGCGGGCACCGGCTCGGGCCGCCCGAACCGGGTGCGCCACCACGCGCCGGCCTCGCGCGTCCAGAACAACGGCGCCCGGACCTCCCGGCGGACCCGCCACTCCCAGCCGCCCGGGCTCCACCAGCGCGGGTCCTCGTAGCCGCCGTCGTCGAGGAACGCGGTGTAGGCGCCGCAGGTCACCGGGAAGCGGTCGATCCAGTAGGCCGGCAGGTCGACCCGGTGGGCGGGCCGCTCGTTGTCGTAGGCCCACGGCAGCGCGCCGGTCCCGGCGGTGAACGGGCCGGCCGGGACCAGCACCTCGGCGGCGCCCGCCGGCCGTCCGGCGGGCAGGTCGCCGTCGCGCACCAGCCCCGGCAGCCCGCACAGCTGCAAGGTGGCCAGCATCGTCTCGTCGTGCTGGTGCTCGTGCTGCATGACCAGCCCGAACACCAGGCCCTGCGAGCACAGTGGGTCCGGGCGGGACAGGTCGGCGGCGTCCAGCACGTCCAGCACCCGGCCCCGCACGCCGGCGATGTACGCGCGGGCCTCGTCCGGGCGCAGCAGCGGCAGCGCGGGCCGCTCCCCGCGGGGATGGGCGAACGCGTCGTACATCTCGTCGATCTCCGGGCGCAGCGGGGTCAGCCCCCCGGCCTCGCGCAGCACCCACAGCTCCTCGTAGTTGCCGACGTGGGCCAGGTCCCACACCAGGGGGGACATGATGGGGGAGTGCTGGCGCACCAGCACCTCGTCGTCCACGTCGGTGTAGGCCAGCGACCTGGCCCGTCCCGCCTCGAGCTCGGCGGCGATCCGCTCCTTCAGCCCGCTCACGCCGGCACCTCCTCGCCGGTCCAGGGCAGTGGGCCCGTGCCCCGGTCGCGGGCGCGCAGCAGGTCCAGCGCCGGCGAGCGCCCGGGCACCACGTGACGCTCGGCGAAGGACTCCACGCCCGCGACCAGGCCGGGCCCGGCGCCCAGGCGGGGCAGCGCCTCGGCGGCGGCCAGGAAACAGGCCTCCGCGGCGCGCCTGATCCGCGGGTCGCCGAGGCCGGCCTGCGCGCACTGCCACCAGCGGCCGGCGAAGGGCTCGGCCGCGGCGAGCGCGGCGCCGGCGGCCCGGTCGTCCAGCAGCAGCGCCGAGGTCACCGCGACGCAGGCCGGCCACCAGCGGGGGTGCACGGCGTCCAGGTAGCGGATCTCCAGCCATCCGCGCGGCCGGACCGGCGGGAACACCGTCGTCGCGTGGTAGGCCAGGTCGGCGGCCGTGGGCGGGTGGCCGCCGAGGCGGGGCGCCTTCAGCCACCGGCCGAAGGTGGCCCGGTTCGGCGGGGTGGTGCGGCGCGGGCGTTTCTCCGGGACGAGCATGAGGCGGGCGTCCATCAAGTAGCGCGCCCACGCCGCGGCCGGGTCGTCGCCGGAGACGACCGGGTGCGTGCGGGTCGGGTCCAGGTGCAGCCACACGGCCTGGCGGCCCGACATCCACCCGCACGGGCGCCCGTCCAGGATGGGGGAGTTGGCGAAGCAGGCGCTGAGCAGCGGGCCGAGGCGCACGGCGCGATCCCAGCGCTCCGCGGGCCGTGCGCCGAAGTCCACGTTGACCTGGACCGACGCGGTCAGGCACATCATGATCGGCCCGTAGGGCACGCCGAGCAGCTCGGCCATCGCCTCGTAGCGGGGCTGGCGTAGCTGGCGCAGCGGCGTCCGCACCGGGTCCAGGCCCATCCCGGCCAGCACCAGCCCCTCCTCGCGCAGGGCCGCGCGGACGGAGGCGAGGTCGGCGGCCAGGGCTCGCACGGCGTCGGGCAGGGCGCCGGGCGGGCCGGACAGCTCCAGCTGGCCGCCGGGCTCGAAGCTCACGGCGCTGCCTCCGGCGAGCGTGGGGAGCGCCTCGGCGGTCCGCTCGACCCGGACGTGCCGGGAGGGGTCCTCGCGGTCGAAGACCAGGAACTCCAGCTCGACGCCGACGCGGTCGCCGGGGGTGCCCTGGAAGCACCGCCGTGCGAACTCCTCCACCTCCGCCGGGCCGCGGACCCGCGCGTCGCTGTTCTCCGTACCGGTCATGGGCCCTCCTTGGCGGGTGGGACGGTCGGCGGCGAAGCTGGACGGCCTCCTTCGTTCACGACGGTTCACGAGGATTCACGGCGGTTCGCGCGGGTTCGCAAGGGTTCGCAAGGGTCGACGAGGGTCGTGGGGGCGTGCGGTGGCGTGGGAGCGACCTGTGGCGGCGCGCGCGAGGTGCGCGGCGGTGGCCGCCCGCGCGAGGCGGGCGCGATCGCGCGCGGCCGGACGCGGCCGTGCGAGCGGTGGCGGACGGGCGGCGTACCCGTGCCCTCCCGTCAGGGACGGGCTGGGTGGGCAAGGTCAGGATGTAGGGGCCGTTGACGAGGCCTCGGGCCTCGCGGTGGTGAGGTGCGGCCGGGCCGTCCTGCGGCCTCGGCGAGATCGAGCGGACCGATGGGATGGGTTGACCGCCTGCGGACCTCCGTGTCTCCGATCACCGGGGTGTCCTGCTAAGCGTCTGGTACCCGGTCACTACCCGCGATAAAGCACAAATGGGACGATCGACTCAAAGACTCTGATCTACGGATATATGTGAAGGATAAGATCGACCATCGATGGGCGTCGGACATGCGAACGCCCCCGGAGGGCCGGACGGCCTCCGGGGGCGGGGAGCTTCCGGGAGACCCGGGAGCCTTCCTGCCGGCTTTCCGGCCGGCCCGCGAGCGGGCCGGCCGGGCTCAGTCCTCCAGCAGGCGGTCGCGGACCGCGCGGGCGATGCCCGGGTCGTCGGAGAACACCCCGTCCACCCCGAGCGTCAGCAGCCGCTCCAGCCAGCCCATGACGTCGCCGGTCGCGCCGGCGAAGGCCGGGCTGGCCGGGTCGCCGAGCCGGTAGTCGACCGGCAGTTGCGAGTTCTCCGGGCGGATCGTCCAGGTGTGCACCAGCAGCCCGCGCCGGTGCGCGTCCTTGATCAGGCTCGTCGGCGCCAGCAGCCGGCCGTCCGCTCCGGTCGGCACGACGCGGCTGGTCGCCACGCCCACCGCGTCGGCGTACCGGGAGATCTCCCGCAGGCCCTCGGGGGTGACCAGGTCGGCGTAGGTGCGCGGGTCGCCCGCCGCCACCAGGTCGTACGGCGCGCCGCTGGAGTTGATGAGCTGGACCAGCCGCAGCCGGGTCAGCGCTCGCAGCCGCTTGAGGTTGCCGGTCTCGAACGACTGGACGAACACCGGCGCCCGCTCGCCGTCCCAGCCGTACCGCCTGAGGGTGGCCAGCAGCGGCTCCTCCAGAGGCAGGCCGATCGAGGCGAAGTAGGACGGGTGCTTGGTCTCGGGGTAGACGCCCACGCCGTTCTTCTGCGCCAGTTGGACGACCTCCTCGAACGTCGGGATCTGCGCGAGCCCGTCGAAGGCGGTGTTGTCCGGCCGCAGGTCGGGGATGCGCTCCTTGGCCCGCAGCGTGCGCAATTCCGCCAGCGTGAAGTCCTCGGTGAACCAGCCCGTCACCGGCGTGCCGTCGATCGTCTTGGTCGTCCTGCGTCCCGCGAACTCGGGGTGGGCGGCGACGTCGGTGGTCTGGGAGATCTCGTTCTCGTGCCGCGCCACCAGCACGTGGTCCTTGGTGGACACCAGGTCGGGCTCGATGTAGTCGGCCCCGAGCTTGATGGCCGCCTCGTAGGACAACAGCGTGTGCTCGGGCCTGATCGCGCTCGCGCCCCGGTGCCCGATCACCAGCGCGCCGCGCTGCTCGTGCCCCCGCCTGTCGGCCGTCGCGATCTCCGGTCGCAGGGCGACCAGCGCCACCCCGCCCGCCAGAACGGCCAGCGCGCCGGCCATGAACTTCCTCACCATCGGGCACACCCCAACTCTCTCGTCGTCGCGGGGCACGCTAACGGCGAGATCTGTACCCGAAGTGGCGCAGCGGTTAACGACGTCCCGGCCCGGCGGGACCTCCCGGCGGCCGGTACCGTTCTGGCGACCGCACCCGCCCCGCGAGGCGCGGGGCGGCGCGGCATCGGCGGACCACGTCAGGAGCGATCGAGGGATGAGCGTGACACAGGGACGGCAGACGGGCCCGGCGGCCTACCCGCCCGGATTCGTCTGGGGCACGGCGACCGCCGCCTACCAGATCGAGGGCGCGGCGGGCGAGGACGGGCGAGGACCGTCCATCTGGGACGTCTTCTGCCGCGTCCCGGGCGCGGTCGCCGGCGGGGACACCGGCGAGGTGGCCTGCGACCACTACCACCGCTGGCCGGAGGACATCGAGCTGATGGCGGGCCTCGGCGTGGACGCCTACCGGTTCTCGGTGGCCTGGCCGCGGGTGCTGCCCACGGGCTCCGGCCAGGTCAACGAGCGCGGCCTGGACTTCTACCGGCGCCTGGCCGACGCGCTGCTCGAACGCGGCATCGAGCCGTACGTGACCCTCTACCACTGGGACCTGCCGCAGGCGCTGGAGGACCTCGGCGGCTGGCGGGCCCGCGACACCGCCGAGCGGTTCGCCGACTACGCCGAGATCGTGCACGGCGCGCTCGGCGACCGCGTCCGCCACTGGATCACCCTCAACGAGCCGTACTGCTCCTCGATCGTCGGCTACGGCGAGGGACGGCACGCCCCGGGCGCCAAGGAGGGCCACGGCGCCCTGGCCGCCGCCCACCACCTGCTGCTCGCCCACGGCCTGGCTGTGCCGCGGCTGCGCACGCGGGGGGACGAGCGGGTCGGCGTGACGATCAACATGTCGCCCACCGCGCCGGCCGCCGGCACCCCCGAGGACCACGCGGCGGCCCGCCGGATGGACCTGCTGGTCAACCGGCAGTTCACCGAGCCGCTGTTCGGCGGCGCCTACGCCGCCGACATGGCCGAGACCTTCGGGCACATCAGCGACTTCTCCTTCCGCGCGGACGGCGACCTGGCCGTCATCGGCGCCCCGCTGGACTTCCTCGGCCTGAACTACTACTACCGGATCCACGCCGCGGCGGCGCCCTACGACGAGCCCGACCCCGCGCGGCGCTCCGCGTTCGACCTCGGGGTGACCGGCGTGACCCCCGAGGGCGGGCGCACCAACGGGCTGGGCTGGCCGGTCGAGCCGGACGGGCTGTACGAGACCCTCACCGGGCTGGCCGCCCGCTACCCGGCGCTGCCGCCGGTCCTGATCACCGAGAACGGCTACGGGGGGCGGGACGAGCTGGACGACCAGGGCCGGGTGGACTACCTGCGCGACCACCTGGCCGCGGCCCGGCGGGCGATCGCCGCGGGCGTGGACGTACGCGGGTACTTCTGCTGGTCGCTGATCGACAACTTCGAGTGGGCGCGCGGCTACGCGGCGCGCTTCGGGCTCGTGCACGTCGACTACCAGACCCAGCGGCGCACGCCCAAGGCCAGCTACCACTGGCTGCGCGACCACATCGGGCGGGCCGGCTGAGGCTTCGGGAGGCAGGAGGCCGCCGGCTGAGGGCCAGGGCGACGGCGGGCGCGGGCTGAGGCCCGGGGCCACAGAGCGGGCGCGGGCTGAGGGCCGGGGCGACGGCTCCGCGGCCCGGGCCGGCGGTCAGGGCGGCAGGGGCCGCAGCCCGGCGCCGGAGGCGGTGCGGCCGGCCAGCCAGTCGCGGGCCCGCGTCAGGTGCCCGTCGGTCAGGCCGGTGCGCGGGTCCACCTCCACCAGCAGGAACTCCCCGACCGCCGGGTGGTCCTTGAGGTACTGCCAGTCGTGGGCGCCCAGGCTGTCGTCGAACCAGACGAACGGGCGGCCCGCCACGTACTCGGCGACGTGGCGGGTCTTGAAGTGCTCCCCGGCACGGCTGCCGGGGTCGCTGTTGACCGTGATGACCGGCAGCGCGGGCAGGCCGAGGCGCGGGGCGATGTGCTCGTTGGCGTGGTGCTCCCAGGTGGTGGCCCACGCCAGCTCGGCCCCGGTGTCGCGGGCGAGCTCGGCCAGTTTGGCGCCGTGCCGGGAGTTCAGCAGGACGGTGTAGGTGTGGCCGTCCAGGACGCACTCGTACCGCCGCAGCCGCAACGTGGGCCGCCGGGCGGGGTTGAGCACCCCGTCCACGTCCAGCAGTACAAGGGGACGCTTGGTCACGTGCCTCTCCTCGGTCGTCCGGTGCCGGGACCCATGATGCCGCCACGCCGGGCGGGTCGCTCTCAAACTACGGCCTCACCACCGGCTCCGTGGCCGTCACCGGAGGCGCGGGCGGTGGATTCCGCGACTCGATCGGCTCCCGCGCAATCCACGGGCCCTTCTGCGCCGAAGTAGTGGTGTCCGCGTCCACGCCGACGGTTGGAGAAGAAGGCATGAGGCCGACACGAGCCGTGCCCCTGGACGGCGGCCGGCACGACCGGCCGGGTCTGGAGGAGCTGCTGAGACGGCTCGCGCGGGGAGACCGCGCCGCCTTCGAGCAGGTCTACGACATGGTGGCGCCCGCCGTGTACGGGGTGGCCCTGCGGGTGCTGCGCGACCCGGCCCAGGCCGAGGAGGTCGCCCAGGAGGCGCTGATCGAGGTGTGGCGGTCCGCGGCCCGTTTCGAGGCCGCGCGCGGCTCGGGCATGGCGTGGGTGATGACCATCGCCCACCACCGCGCCGTCGACCGCGTGCGCGCGGCGCAGGCGGCGATCGACCGCGAGGACCGCGTGGCCCGGCTGGAGGTGCGCCGGCCCTACGATGACGTCGCCGAGTCGGTGGAGACGACCCTGGAGCAGGAACGGCTGCGCCGCTGCCTGGGCGGCCTCACCGAGCTGCAGCGCGAGTCGGTCACCTACGCCTACTACGGTGGATACACCTACCGTGAGGTCGCCGAGCTGCTGAAGGTGCCGCTGGCGACGGTCAAGACCCGGATGCGCGACGGACTGATCCGCATGCGCGACTGCCTGGGGGTGGAACGATGAGCGGCGATCCGCACACGCTGGCCGGGGCGTACGCGCTGCGCGCGGTCGAGGACGCCGCCGAGCGTCATGCGTTCGAGGAGCACCTGTCCCGGTGCCCGGAGTGCGAGCTGGAGGCGCGCGGGCTGCGCGAGGCCGCCGCCCGCCTGGGCGCCGCGCTCGCGGTGGAGCCGCCGGCCCGCCTGCGGGGGCGCGTCATGGCCGAGATCGGCATGGTCCGCCAGCTCCCGCCGGTCCCCGCCGCCGACCCGGCCGCCGGCAGGGGCCCGCTCTCCTTCCCCGTCCAGCCCCCGCCCGGCCCGGGCCCCGCCCCGGCCGGCGGCGCGAATCCCCTGGGAGGCCCCGGCTTCCCGGGTGCTCCCGGTTCACTTGACGGTTCCGGTTCCCGGGGCGGTGCGGGGTCCGTGGGGGGCCCCGGTTCCGATTCGCCGGGGGCCGGGCCAGGGGGGCCGGCGCCGTTCCCCGGGCCGGGGCAGGGGCCCGGCCGGGGGAGCGGCAGACGGTCGCGGCGGCGGGCGGCGAGCCGGGCCGCCTGGGCGCCGCGCGTGGCGACCGGGCTGGCCGCCGCCTTCCTGGCGGCCGCGGTGGGCCTGGGCGTCGTGGCCGTTCGCACCGGCGACCAGCTCGACCGGGCCCGGGCGGGCGGCGAGCGGCTCGCCGCCGTGCTGGCCGCGCCGGACGCCCGCACCGTCACCCGCACGGCGGACGGGGTCACCGGCACGCTGGTGGTCTCGCGCTCCCAGGGCCGCATGGTGTTCGTCTCGGCAGGGCTGTCCGCCCTGCCCGAGGGGCGCACCTACCAGCTGTGGCGCATCGGGCCCTCGGGCGCCGTCCCCGACGGGCTGACCCGTCCCGGCGCCGACGGCCGCACGCCGCCGGTGGTGCTGGGCACGCCGGGGGACGCCACCAAGGTCGGCGTCACGGTCGAGCCCGCGGGCGGGTCGCGCCGGCCCTCCGGTGATCCGCTTCTGGTGATGCCGCTGCCCCCGGCCTGACCTGCCCTGCCCGCCCTGCCCTGCCTGACCTGCCCGGTCTGTCAGGCCGGGGGGTCGGGCGGGGGCGGTGCGGGAAAGCGGAGGGAGGCGGCGACCAGGTGCTCCTTGAGCTCGGTGTCGGCCTGCACGTGCTCCACCGAGCCGCCCTCCTCGATCACCGCGTCGGCCAGCTCGCCGATCACGTCCGGTGTGCGCCGGGTCGCCTTGCCGCACAGCGGGCAGGCGTCCCCGCCGGTGCCGAGCCAGCCCGACTCGTCGCACACCACGCCCGGCGCCGTCGCCCCTTCCTGGACCAGAAGGGCCTGCACCGCGGCGACCGACCCCGCCCACAGGCAGTCCGCCAGCCCGAGGGCCGCCGGCCTGCGCGTCGCCGACCGCTCCAGCACCTCGGCGACCCAGCGGCGCTCCTCCTCGCGCTCGTAGCGTTCGAGGATGCGCTCGGCGCTGTGCCGGATGTCGGCCGGGGTCGCGGTGCGCGGGTCGACCGAGAAGGTGCCGGCGACCCTCGGACGCAGATGGCGGGGAAGGAAGTCGACGAACCCCGGCACCTCCTCCGGATGCCCGCCCAGGATGATCAGCTCGTACCTGCCGGTGCGGAACAGCTCGTCCACCAGTCGCGCGGCGTTGCGGTAGTGCCGCCGGGTCAGGTCGTCGGCGCGGTTGCGCACGCGGTGCTCGGTGTACCCGTACCAGCCGGCGTAGTTGGACTTGCGCAGCGTGGGGTCCTCCACCTTGCCGGCCTCGCGCATCTCGTCCTGGTACAGCTCCCAAGCCTCGGCCGAGCGCCGGTCGAGCACCAGGACGCAGGAGCGGTGGTACTCGTCGAGCACCGCCAGCATCGGGCGCACCCACGGGGCGGCGTCCACCATGACCCGGTCGCGCACGGTCCGCGGCAGCGGGATCTGCTCGAACAGGTCGGCCCCGCTGCAGGAGAACACCGCCACGGCGCCGGCCTCGGCCCGCTCCAGGCCCTCCATGCCGGCGATGCGCTCGATGTCGCCGCGGATGGACATGCGGGCCTGGCGCCCGAGGGAGCTGTCCTGT
Source organism: Sphaerisporangium sp. NPDC004334 (assembly GCF_053602655.1). Lineage (NCBI taxonomy): Bacteria > Bacillati > Actinomycetota > Actinomycetes > Streptosporangiales > Streptosporangiaceae > Sphaerisporangium > Sphaerisporangium sp. NPDC004334. The sequence goes on along the minus strand of NZ_JBSGDZ010000025.1, from coordinate 95,215 downwards.
CCGAGCGGGCGGATCTCGTGCAGCAGGCTGTTGACGCGGGTGGACAGAGTGGTGTTCCCGTCCGCCCCGACGCTCACGTACAGCGACACCACGGGCACGTCGCCCCCGTTGAAGCGGATGATCCGGTCGATCGTCTCTGCGGTGATCATGCATCGCCCCCGTCGTCGCTCCTGTGACCTCTGTATTCGTTCCCACCCACGGACCGGGGAGGTGGCCGGGTGGCGCGATCAGGGGGACAAGAAACGACAAGGCGGACATGGGGCGACCGGCGAGGCCGGTGGAATCAGGGAGATCAGGGACGGATCGCGTGGCCGCCGGGAGCGGCCGCCTCGCGCTGCTCTACAGTTGGCGTCATGAGCAGGCGCCGCGGGCCCGCGTGACGGCCCGGGGCGCGGCCTGTCCCGCCGGGCCGCCTCCAGCCTCCGCCACGGCCTGCCTGACCGGCGACGACCTCGATCCGCGACCCGAGGAGGACCCATTGAGCAGTGCATCCGCCGACAACCTCGATCTTGCCACCAGCGCCAGGGAGATGGCCGACCGCGAGCCGGCCGGGTCGCTGAACCACGCCGCCGCCACGTCGGTGGCGATCACCTGCGCCACCACGCGCAACATCGCCGAGGCCCGCGCCGTCCTGTACGGGGTGACACCGCCCGACGTGCGGGAGGCCGCGCTCGCGCTGTTCAACCGCCTGTCCGCCGGCGCCGCGTGAACGCCTGACCCCGGCCCGGCGCGCGGATCGGGGTCCGCCGCGAGCCGGGCGTGGACGGCCGCATTCAGGGGGCCCGTGGCCGAACGACGCCCGCGTGCGCACCGGCCCGCTCGACGCCTCAGGTGGGGGAGCCGAAGGCCTCGCTGAGCTGCCTGCGGTTGACGATCGCGAGTTTGCGGTAGACCCGTGCGAGATGGGTCTCCACGGTCTTGGTGGAGATGAACAGGGTCTGGGCGATCTGGCCGTTGCTGTGCCCGTGGAGGGCGAGGAGGGCCACTCTGCGCTCGGCCGGAGTGAGGGCGTCGATGCCGGCGACGGCGGTCCGGCGCGGGCGCATGCCGGCGGCGTGCAGTTCGGCGCGGGCCCGTTCGGCGAGCGGGCGGGCGTGCATGCGGTCCGCCAGCGCCAGGCCCTGTCGGAGCGGTGGCCCGCAGTCGCGGCCACGCCCCGCCCGCCACAGCGCGGCCCCGAGGTCGATGAGGGCGCGGGCGTGCTCGAGCGCCGCGGGGGTTCCCTGCAAGATCTTCGCCGACTCGGCGAGCAGCGAGAGGTCGGGACGCGGCCTGGCGACCAGGCCGGCGACGCGCAGCGCGGCGCCGACGGCCTGCGCCACGCCGACGGTCCGGGCGCGGGCGACGGCCTGGCCGGCCAGTTCCTGGGCGGCGCGGTGGTCGCCGAGGTGGTGCGCGGCGATGGCCGCCGTGCCCCGCCAGGGCAGCAGGCCCGGGTGGTCTATCTCGTAGAGCCGTTCGAGCAGGTGGCCGGCGTCGCGGGCGGCTCGGAGCGCCGCCGCCGGGTCGCCTCGCAGCAGTGACAGCCGGGCGCGGCAGTCGAGGACGAGCGGGGAGTACATGCCGTCCCGCGGATGCGGGTCGGCCAGGTGCAGCGCCTCCTCCGCGGCGTCCTCCTCGCCCCGTTCGAGGTGCACCCAGGCGAGCAGGAAGGCTATCCAGCCGCCCGCGGAGTTCCAGCCTTCGTCGTGCGGCCCGCGGGCCGCCTCCAGGTCGGCCAGGGCCGCGGTCAGCGCCCCCTGGTGGTAGCGGGCCAGCGCCCGGTGGTAGCCGGCGTAACCGTAGGCGAGCACGTCTCCTCTGCGTCGTGCCGCCGACAGCGCGGCGTCGGCCGCGGCCTCGGCCACGACCAGCTCACCGGCGATGACCAGGGCGTGGACGACGATCCCCATCAGTGAGCCGTGGCCGACCGGGTCCACCAGGGGGTCGTGGGCGAGCGCGCCAGAGGCGGCGCGCAGTACCTCGGGTACCGGGTCGCCGTCGAGGGCGAGTTGCAGGGTGAGGTGCGCCAGCAGGCCCGGCCTGCCGGGCGGGCGCCCCTGACGGGCCTCGCGCAGCACCGGCGCCAGCCGCCGGGCGGCGTGGCGGCGCAGCGAAGGATGGAAGCGGGCGATCATCAGGTACTCGGCGAGAACATCCTCCGAGCGCGGGTCGCCCGCCTCGAACAGGTCGAGTGCGGCGTCCTGGGCGACCGCGGCGCCGGAGAAGTCCCCGCGCGAGTTCCGCAGCCGGGCGAGCAGGGTGAGCGCCTCGGCCCTGACAGGGGCGGGCGCGTCGTCGAGCAGGGGGAGCGCTTCGGTGACCGTGTCGTGGGCGGCCATGTCGCCGGCGGTCATCTGGGCGCGGGCCAGTTCGAGCATGAGTTCGCCGGAATGGCGCCCGGCGGTGGCGTCGGCGAGCGCCCGGTGAAGCAGCCGGGTGGCCGCGGCCGGGTCGCCCCGGCGCAGTGCCAGGCCGGCCGCCTCGCGCAGTGTGCGGGCCACGGCGAGATCGCCTTCGGGCTGGGAGACCAGCAGGTGGCCGGCCACCTTCTCCACCCCCTCGCCGTCCTCGGCGAGCAGGTCGGCGGCCCTGCGATGGGCGCGGGCCCGGGCGAAGGCGGGAAGGTCGGCGTGGACGGCCGCGGCGATGAGCGGGTGGAGGAACCCGAGCGGGTCGCCGGGGCGCAGCAGGTGGGCGCCGGCCAGCACGTCGGCGGCCCGCTCGGCGGCCGGGAGGCCGAGGCCGGCGTGACGGGCCGCCCGGCGCAGCGGGGTGCGATCGCCCAGGACGGCGAGCGAGGTGGCGAGGCGGACGGCCTCGGCGGGCAGCCTGGCCAGTCGCGCCAGCACCGAGTGGAGCACGGTGCCGGGCACCATGCCGGCGACGGCGCTCGCGGGCGGGACGTGCCCGTCGGCCTGCAGGGACCGCAGCAACTCGCCGACCAGGAAGGGGTTGCCGCCGCTCGCATGCGCCACGGCGGCGGCCAGGTCGTCCCCGGCGGCGGGGAACACGCCGGCCACCAGCCGTTCGACCGCGCCGGCGGACAGGGGCGCGGGGGCCAGCAGGCGGTTCGGGGGCTGGACGGTCAGCCGGCGCAGCGCCGAGACCTCCGATCCGTCCTCGCCGTCGCGCACGGCGACCACCAAGGCGAGCGGGAGAGCGCCGACTCGGTCGGCGAGCATGGCGAGGAACCGCAGCGACGCCTCATCCGCCCACTGCGCGTCGTCCACGGTGAGCAGCATGGGGCGGACCGCGGCGCCTTCGGTTCCCCATCCGGTCAGGTTGACCGCCAGCCGGCACAGTCCCCGCAGCATGTCGTCGCCGCCCGGTGCCGCCGGAGAAAGCTCCTGGCGAAGAAGCCCGGGAAACAGCGGCGCGGCCGGTGCGGCGAGGCCCGCCGCCAGCCGGGCGCGCTCCTTCGGGCGGGCGGCGGTCAGCGGCGGGGCGAGGAGGTCGAGTGCCACGCCCAGCGCTATCGCCCGCTCCAGTTCGTGCCCGCGGGCCGCCAGCACGAGCAGTCCGTTCGCCTGGGCCTGATCGGCGGCGGCGGCCAGCAGCCGCGTCTTGCCCACTCCGGGCGGCCCCTGCACCACTACCAGGGACCCGCTCCCCATGCGTACGGCCTCCAGCGCCGCCGCCAGTGCCGTCAGCTCGCTGTCACGTTCCAGCAGCAACGATTCCGCCACGCGCTTCGTCACGCCCCCACCGTAAGACCGCGAACGCGCACCGGCCACGAATACCTCCCGGTAAGGGTGGCGTATATCGCCAAATATCAGGGTGTCGACCCTGACGCCGGGCACCGAGCGACGGCGGCAGACTGCGCGGGTGAGCGACTCTGGGCACCGCGTCCGGCTGACCGTGGAAGTCGATCTGCTCGCCGACCCGATCGAAGGCGTCCTGCGTCACGAGCACGGCGCCGACAAGCCGTTCGCGGGCTGGATGTCGCTCATCCGCGCGTTCGAGCTGGCCCTGGACGACGAACGGCTCCGCCCCGCTCCGCCTCCGCCCGGCTGACACACCCCATCCGATGGACCGAGCCTCACGGAGGTCTCCTTGCCGATCGACCATGCCCTGCCCCTGCGCGTCGACTGCGACTCACGCCTGTCGGAGGACGTCTTACCGGTCAAGCCGGTGAGCGTCGATCCCGAAGCGCACAACCACACCTCCATCGCGACGACCGATGACGGAACCCATCTCCTGCTCGCCATAACGCCCGGGACCGGGCTCGCCGAGGTGCGGGCGTCGGGGGAGTCGGCGTCGGGGTACGCCCTTCACCCGCTGCCGAAGGGGGCGCGGGCCCAGGAGGTCGTGACCCTGGTGGACGCGGACGGCCTGGTCAACGCCTTCTACGCCACCGAGCCGGCCCTGCTGCACTCGGTGCGCGACGCCCGCGGTGAATGGGGCGAGCCGGCGGAGCTGGCCGCCTGCACCGGGCTGAGCGTGGCCGAGATCCCGCTGACCGGGGACTTCGCGGTCAGCGGCATCGACGCGCGCGGCGATCTGACGCTCTGCACCGCCGACGGCGGGAAGTGGACCGCGGACCGCGTCGACCTCGGTGGCGAGCTGGTCGGGGGAGAGGCCCGGCTGGCCTTCACCTCACCCGACGCCTGGGTGCTGTTCGCCACCGCCGGTGGCGTGCTGCGGATCTGGCCCGGCACCGGCGACCGGGTGGCCGCGCACCCCGAGGTCGTCAAGGTGGCGGCCCCCGCGGGGCGGCTGCTCGCGACCTACCCGCACGCGGACTCCGCCATGGTCGTGTTCACCGACACCGCGAACAACCTGTACTCCTCGGCGGGGTTCGGCGACACGCCCGTCCGGATCCCGCTCGGCGAGATCGTCCGGGGCACGGCCGTGCTCGACGACGACGGGATGGTCCGGTGCTACGGCTGCGCCCCGGACGGCAGGCTCTGGCAACTTCGGCAGACCGCCTGGACGGCCGATGACGTCCCGGTCTGGGCGCCGATCTTCCCGCTCGACACCGACGCCGTGCAGGTGAGAACCCCCGCCGGCGGCACGGGCGCGCTCGCCGTGACCCGGGCGGACGGCACCGTCGACCTGCTCAGCCGGCCGCGTACCGGCGGCGGATGGACGCGCGTGCCGGTGCACGGCCACGCCGAGGACGCGCCGATGGTGGTGTCCCGGTACCGCACCCGGCTGACCGTCACCGACGCGAACGGCCTGCCGGTGCGCCACAGGGCGATCGAGCTGACCTCCTCGCGGCTGGTGGGCCTGTACAGCGGCGGGCGTACGGTGCTCGCGCGGCCGGGCACGGCCGCGACGCTCACCACCGACGAGACCGGCGCGGTGGAGTTCAGCCAGCCCGCCACCGGCTTCACCGCGGTCACCTTCACCGCGCGCGTCGAAGGGGCGGCGGAGGATCTGCCGATCACCCCGCACGGCTACCTGTACGAGACGCTCGCGGGCAGGGCGCCCCTGTTCAACGGCACCGCGACCATCCCGCCGATGAGCGCGGACATGCTGCGCGCCGCCCGGGGCAAGGACGGCCCGCTGCTTCCCGGCCTGACCCCCGGGCTCGCCAAGGTGGCCGCCGGCGCCGTCATCCGGCTCGCCGCCCTCGGGCCCGGGGGCGCCAAGCCGGACGGGGGGTTCGAGGTGGACCTGCGCGATCCCGGCGCGCCCCGGCTGATCGCCTACGCCACCGCGGACGCCGTCACCGAACGGCTGGCGGCCTTCCACACGGCGGCCGGGCCCGCGACCCTCACGGCCCGGGGCCCCGCGCCGGCGGAGGCGCTCACGGCCGGCGTCCTGGGCAAGAGCCTCGGGGACTGGCTGGTGGACGTCTGGCAGGCCCTGAAGTCGGGCGCGGTCAAGCTCGTCGCCTTCATCGCCCATCCGGACCAGGAGACCTTCTCCGCGCTGGTGGAGTCCGCGAAGGGCGTCTACACCACCGTGGTGGGCCTCGCGCTGGAGGGCCTGGCCGAGGTCGGCTCCCTGATGCAGAGCGTGCTCAACACCATCGAGCTGGCCTTCGACAAGGCGAAGGACCTGTGGCAGGACGCCCTGCACTGGCGCTCGATCTGGCGCACCATGGACGAGTTCTACGGCACCATCACCACCGGCCTGTCCTCGCTCCAGCGGTGGCTGGGCGACTCCGCGGCGGTCGGGACGGGACGCTTCTTCTCCGATCTGAAGTCCGAGCTGAACGCCGGGCTCGACGAGGCCGCGGCCGTGCTGGGGAGCACGACCATCAACGACGTCGGCCGCGGCCGGGTGCGGCTCGGGCTCCGGCCCGCGGGCGGCCGGTCGCCGGGGCTCGCGGCGGCGCTGGAGGGCAGTCCCGCCCAGCACAACTACGTGCTCACGAAGATCCTGGACAACGTGCCGGACCGGCCGGCCGGGACGATGCCCCCGCTCTCCGACGGCTTCACCGGCAAGCTGGTCAAGGCCGTCGAGGACTCCGGCATCCTCGCGGACGGCGGGAAGGCCCTGCAGGACGTGGTGCCGGTGTGCCTCACGCTGTTCCGCGACCCCGCCAAGGCCGGGGAGCTTCGCGTCGCCGACCTGCTGGCGGCGTTGCGCGACCTGATCGACCTGGCGCTCGACGCCTGCGACGTGCTCGTCGTGACGCTGCTGGAGCTGGCGGCCGAGGTCGTGCGGTGGGTCCACGACCTGCTCACCGCGCCGATGGACGATTCGCCGGTGCTCACCTGGATGTGGGACAACCTGGCCAGGCCCAGCGGGAACCGCGACGCGATGACGCTGGGCCGGCTGTTCTGTCTCGCCTTCGCCGCGCCGGTCACCCTCGCGTGCCTGGCCGCCACCGGCCGCGGGCCCTACGACCCGCTCACCAAGGTCCAAGGTGAGGACGTGCTCGCGAAGAGCGTCGCGGCCGGCTCGCCGGCCGCCGCCGGGCCGAGGTACACGCCGCTCGAGGAAGCGCAGTACTACTCCTCCATGGTGCTGATCGGCATCGACATGCTGACCGACGGCGTCAACATGGCCGACGCGCAGTCCGGCGCCGACAGCGTGGGATCGCTGCTGGTCAACGGGCTCGACCTCGCGGCCAACATCATCGTCCAGGGCCTGTTCACCCCGAGCGCCGACTGGAACTGGGCCGCCATGACCAGAGGAGAGAAGATCACCAACGCCACCTGGATCGGCTACTTCGCGCCCATCCTGACCGACGGGGCCTTCCACCTGATCGACCAGGTCAAGGCGATCAGATCGGCGGGCGGTGGCGCGGGGCCCGCGACGGGGGAGGGAGGTGAGGGAACGGACCTCACGATCACCGCCTTCATGGTGAACGTGGGCATCGACGCCGTTCTCGGGCGAGCTCTGATCGCCTTGGGCGTCACCGGCGCCGCCCTGCAACTGAAGGACGACGATCCCGGCGTCTCCTGGCTGGACGTCTTCGAGGCCGTCGTGGGCCCGCTCCCCTGGGCGGGCCAGCCGCTCCTGCTGCCCGAGGTGGTGGAGGCGACCGCCGGGATCTCCCCCATCGTGCAGCTAGGGGTCCTGGACCCTCTCGGCGACTTCGACTGGGACAGGGCGGCCACCCCATGACGACGGACGCGAGCGTCGAAGAGGTCCTGCGTCACCTGCGGGGCAAGGGCGTGACCCAGGGCTGGGACGTGGTGTGCGCCCTGTCGGCGCACAAGGTCAACGAGCTGTTCCAGCGGCAGTTCGTGCAGGACCTCGTGTCCGGGGACCACCTGCCGCCCATCTCGGGCACCGTGCCCATCATCGACGACTACACGGTCGAGTTCGCCGACGTCGTCCTCGGTCATCCGCTGATCGCGTTCGACCCGGCACTGGACCCCCAGGCGGCGCGGCTCACCATCCCGGTCGTCTCCGGGATCGCCCGCACCGTCCTCACCGCGGGCGGGGCGGCCAAGGTCGTCTCCACCCAGTGGATCACCGGCGCGCAGGGCTACACGATCACCGGCACCGTGCCGCTGGGAAAGGTGAAGGGAGAGGTCGAGCACCAGACCCACGTGTCCCTGCGGATCGACGACGGCAAGGACTTCTTCGCCGACCTCGGCGTGCCCGGCGCGACGGGCACGTTGCTCGGCGCGTATTTCCTGCGCCTGCTCGCCGATCCCGGCACCGGGTACCGGCGGTACGCGCTCGGCACGCTGGACTACACGCCGAACGCCACCGACCTCACCCCGGCCGGCGACTTCGAGCTGGCGACCCAGCGGGACCAGGCCGACCCCGCGGACGCCGGGCGGCTGCTGCTGTTCGTGCCCACGGCCTACAACCCCAAGGGCGGCGCGCAGACCTCGCTTCCTCTGGCCAACGTGGTCCCCGCCGGAATGGACACGACGCTGCTGGTGTCCGGCAGGGTGCTGTTCGGCGGCATCCTGCGCGACCTGGTCGCCGGCGTCGTCGGCGCGGGCAACACCGACGCGCACGGCGACGCGTCGGACGCCTGGTCGGTCACGGTCACCGGCGGGAGCATCACCATGCCCGTCCGGTACACCAGCGAGTACGGGACCGTGCAGGCGGGCTGGTGCGGCAAGCCGCAGGACGTCTACGTCACCCTGAAGGACATCGCCTTCCGTTCCTCCGCGGGGGCGCTCACCGGCACCTGGTCGCACGACTGGCAGCAGGCATGGAGCGTCGAGGTCGACCTGCCGGCCCTGCCCACGATCTGCGACGAGGGTCAGGTCACCATGACCGTCGAACTGGACACCACCTACCGGCCCGGCGTCGACCCGGTCACCGCCGAGATCACCTTCACCTCGTCCGGGGGCGTCGGCGTGAGCTTCCCGGCCCCCGACGACTCGTTCTTCAAGAAGATCGACCCTTTCCAGGACGAGCAGGCCCGGCAGCTGACCTGCGACCTCATCGCGAAGGAGATCGTCTACCAGCTCAGCGGCCTGTTCGGCTTCACCGTCCCGCACGTCGGCGCGTTCGCGGTGACCAACCTGCTGTTCCCCGGACGGCAGACCGCCCGGCTGCTGTCGGCCCACGTGCCCGGCGACCTGGTCGCGTTCGGCACGCTGAACGCGCCCGGCTTCGCCGTGTCCCCGCCGCTGTCGGCCGTGACCACGGCCGAGACCGTGCGGCTCGCCGCCGACCGGCCGGTCACCTGGTCGGTCCCGCGCGGCGGCGGCCGGATCGGCGCCGACGGGATGTACACGCCTCCCGCCGGGCTTTCCCGGCCCAAGGTGGTCGTCGTCACGGCCACGGCGCGGGACCCCATCACCGTGGAAGGGGACGACGCCGATGGGGAGGCGGTCCGCGACGCCGCCGGGAAGGGCTTCGCGACGGCCCAGCGGGCGTACGCGGCGGTGGTGGTGACCCCCGCCCAGGTGGCCGTCGCGCCGATCATCTCGGTCTTCGAGGCCCGTGACCAGGCCCGCGCCTTCACCGCGCGGCTGCCCGGGTCCGCCGAGAAGGTCACCTGGTCGATATCTCCGGCCGTCGGGACGGTGGACGACACGGGCCGCTACACCCCGCCCGCGAAGCTGGACCGGCCGGTGGCCGTGACGCTCACCGCGCGAATCGGAAAGGAGAGCGGCAGCGCGCGGATCGTCGTCTTCCCGGCGGCGCCGGTCGCCGTGCAGGTCACCCCGTACGCCCCCGCGCCGCTCGGCCCGGGCGCGGCCCGGTCGTTCACCGCCGCTTTGGGCGGCGACCCGGTGCGGGCCGAGTGGAGCGTCCTGCCGGAGGTGGGGCGGATCGACCAGGACGGCCGCTACACCGCCCCGGAGACGGTGCCCGCCCCGTGCGCCGTGCTCGTGGTGGCACGCGACCCCCGCACCCCGGCCCTCGGCGGCACCGCCGTCGTGCTCCTCACCCCCGACGGCGACGACACCGGCGCCGTCATCCGGCCCACCCCCGCCCAGCTTCCGAACCGACGATCGGACGACCTCTCATGACGCCCCCCGCCGCCAGGCTGTTCCCGCTCACCATGACCCACCGGCCCCTGGACTCCGTCGAGAGGCTGGCCGCCCACCTGCAGACGGCGCTGACCATCGAGCTCTCGACGATCCCGCCCTACCTGTGCGCCCTGTACTCGATCACCGACCCCTCCTCGGAGGCGTCCCGCCTGATCAGGGGCGTGGTGGTCGAGGAGATGCTGCACATGATGCAGGTGGCCAACCTCATGAACGCCATCGGCACGCCCCCCTCGCTGGCGGAGGAGCATGTGCCCGTCTACCCGGCCTACCTGCTCGGCCACGCGGAGGGCGGCCCCTTCATTCAGCTCCAGCCGCTGTCACCCCTGCTCGCGCGCACGGTGTTCATGCAGATAGAGCTGCCCGAGTCCAGCCCGCAGGCGCCCGCCGAGGACGAGCCGTACCACACCATCGGCCAGTTCTACAAGGCCATCGAGCTGGGCTTCGAGAGCTGCGTCGCCAGATACGGCGAGAAGGAGGTGTTCGGGCACGACACCGGGTTCCAGCGTGACGACACCTACTTCGGCCCGGGCGGCGGCGAGCTGCACATCGTGCACGACCTCGACGGCGCGAAGGCCGCCATCACCGAGATCGTCCAGCAGGGCGAGGGGGCCGAGGTGCAGCGGCCGCCGGCGCCGTACGAGGAGCCGTACGGCGGATACGACCACTACGGCGACCGGCTGGACGGCACCTACGGACCGATCCTCGGCACGCCGTGGGAGCTGTCGCACTATGGCAGGTTCGAACGCATCGCCCGCGGCGAGGTGAGCCTGCCGCCGATCTACCCGATGCAGGCCAACCCCTCCGCCGCCGACCTCGACGGCGACTTCCGCAGACTGTCCTACCTGTTCGACAACTGCTACACCCTCGTGCTCACCGCGCTCGGGGAGGCCGTCGGCAAGACGGCCCGCCCCGGCCCGTTCTTCCAGACGGCCTTCCCGGTCATGCAGGCGGCCCTGCCGGCCCTGGCGACCCTGCTGATGGGGACTCCGCTGAACCCGGCCGCCGATCCCGGGCTGGGCCCCAACGCCGGACCGGCCTTCGTGTACCGGCCACGCCCCGTGGAGGAGATCGTGGCCGAGGCGGCCGACCTGCTCGCGCGTCCGCCGTCGGCCTTCGGCGGCGACTACCGGCAGACCTGGCGGCACAACCTCGGCCTCGCCCACCGGGCGCTGGCCGGCGCGGCCGCGGACGACCTCACCCTCAACTCGGCGCACGGATGACAGGGAGACCCGCAGCAATGTCGTATCGAATCCATCCGGCCGTCGGCGTCGTCCGGGTCGGCAACAGCCCCGAGTTCTACCTGGCCCCCGAGCGGCCCGGCACCCTGCCGGTGCTGCCCGGCGGCGGCGCGTTCACCCCAGCCGACTTCCGGGACGCGCGGGGCGCGCTGCGGCGGCAGGGGGAGCGCTTCGAGGTCTACCTCTACCGCGACGAGGCCGACCCCGGCCGTCCCGTGCGGCCGGGTGAGGACGGGGTGGAACGCATCGAGTGGACCGTCCACCTCGCCAACAAGAAGGCGATCTGGTACGAGTTCATGGTCAACGCCGGCGAGTCGGGGTACGCCCCCGACCACCCGCTGCGCAACGCGGCGGTCACCGACCCCGCCGAACGCCAGAAGATGATCATCGATCCGGGTCCGCGCACCCTGAAGGGCCCGGGCGAGTCGGTGGCCTTCTCCCGGACCGACAACCCCGGCGGCTATCCGATGACCTTCCCGCCCGAGGACCTCAAGCCGGCCACGATCGACAGCCTCGGCGAGATGCGCACCGACGAGCTGGGCCGGCTCATCGTGCTCGGCGGGTTCGGCTCCTCGGGCAGCGCCGACGCCGTCCCGGTCGCCGACGACTACGCCAACAACGACAACTGGTGGGACGACACCTCCGACGGGCCGGTGACCGCGCGGCTGATCATGCGGGACGGGCGGGAGGTGGACGTGGACGACTCCGCCTGGGTGCTGGCCGTCCCGCCCCGCTTCGCCCCGGAACTGAGCAACCTCGTCACGCTGTACGACACGATCAGCGACATGGCGGTGCGCAACCTCGGGACCCGGCCCGAGGTCTTCGCCGACGGCTTGTGGCAGCGGGACTTCACCCCCGACTGGGAGGGCGACATCAAGCCCATCCTGGAACGAGCGCACCACTACGGGTGGGTGGTCGCGATCCCCACCCACCCGCACGACATGGACTTCGGCAAGCTCGGCGACCCCTCCCCGGTCTACGCCGGGATGCGGCGGTTCTACTTGGACCTCATCCGGCCGCCAGACGCGCCCGACCGGTTCGCCTCCCCCGACAGCGGGCTGCCGCTCATGCCCTTCCTGGCCGGGGACAACTGCTTCGAACCGGGCCCGCTCTCCTCGCGGTACCTGACCCTCACCCGGACGCAGTTCTTCTACCTGCAGCAGTGGGCCGCGGGGAACTTCACCACCAAGGGGTCGCCCGAACCCTCGCCCGGCGCGCTGCGGGACCGCGTCGCGCTGGAGAACTGCGTCGGCGGCGCCTTCTCCCCGGGCATCGAGATGACCTGGATCTGCCGCAATCCCCGGCTGTACTCCGCGCCGTACCGCATCCGCCGCAAGACCGGGGTGCGGCCGCCGCTGTCCCTGGGGCAGGACCTGGACCAGGGCCTGGAGCCGGGAGACCTGTCCAAGTACATGGCGGTGCCCTGGCAGGCCGACTTCAACGAGTGCTCCGAGCAGCAGGTGGGCGACCGGTTCCTGTGGTGGTGGCCGGTGCAGCGCCCCGACTTCGTCTACGTGGAGGACACCGGTGGCCTGCGGCAGGTGGCCTGGGTGGGCTCCGACGGGGACCAGAACGCCGACGACTACGTGCGGTTCGCCGACGACGTCGAGATGGTCGAGCTGTGGCATCGGCTCGGGTTCGTGGTCAACAAGGGCACCGCCGACGACCCGGTCTTCGTCGAGGTCGAGCGGACCCTGCCCCGCGACACCGCGCCGCCGGAGGGTCCGTGAGCCGCGACGTGGACGCGCGGCGCGACCCGGCCGCGGTGGACGACCTGCCCATGCCGGATGACGGCGGGACCGCACCGGGCGAGGTGGCCGTGATCGGAGCCGGGCCCGCCGGGTGCGCGGCGGCCATCGCGCTCCGGTCCGCCGGCGTCGCCGTCACCCTCCTCGGCGGCGGGCGCGATGAGCCGGTCCGGATGGGCGAGTCCCTCCCCGCGGAGGCCCGTCCGCTGCTGCGCCGGCTCGGCGTGTGGGAGGAATTCGAGCGGGCCGGGCACCCCCCGTCGCCCGGCATGGCCTCCGCGTGGGCGGGGGAGGACCTGGCCTGGCGGGACGCCTTCACCGCCCCGCTCGGCGGCGGATGGCTCATCGACCGCGGCCGCTTCGACGCGAGCCTGGTCGAGGCGGCCAGGTCGGCGGGGGTCACCGTGGTGGACGGAGCGCGTGTCACCGCCGTGCGCCCGGAGGGGGCGGGCTGGCGGCTGTCGATCGCCCCGCCACGGGGCCCGGGCGGAGGGCGAGCGGCGGAGAGTCCCGCCGGACCCCGCGGGCCGCGTGGGCTGCGCGGGCCGCGCGGGCTGCGCGCGGGGTTCGTGGTGGACGCCGCCGGGCGGGCGGGCGTGCTGGCCCGGCGGCACGGCGCACCGCTGCACGCGGACCGGCTGATGTGCGCGTTCACCGTCCTCACGGGGTCCACCGGCCCCGCGGAGCCGCGCGCGATCCGGCGGCCGGTGATCGAGTCGGCCGAGCTCGGCTGGTGGTACGGCGCGGACGCCGGCGAGGGCCGGACGGCCGTCGGCCTGTTCAGCGACGCCGACGTGTTCCGCCGCGCGTCGGCCACGAGCGCGCGGAGCTGGTACGACCTCCTCCGGCGTACCCGGCACGTCTTCGAACTGCTCGGCCGCCCCGGTCCGCCCCCCGCAGTGCGGACCGTCCCCGCCGCCTCCCACTGCCTCACCCGCCTGTACGGCCGGAACTGGGTGGCGGCCGGGGACGCGGCGAGCGCGTTCGACCCGCTGTCCTCGGCCGGCGTCGTCGCCGCCCTGCGATCCGGCCTCGGCGCCGCGACGGGGGTGCTGGCCGCCCTCGACGGCCGGTTCGACGCGCTCGCCGCCTTCCAGCGGCGCACCCAGGTCCAGTACACGTCCTACCTGCTGCGACGCCGCGACCACTACGCGGCCGAGGCCCGCTGGCCCGGCGCGCCCTTCTGGCGCAGACGCGCGCCGGCCTGACCTCCTCCGCTTCCTCTGGCGACGGGCCCTGCCGTCGGCCACGCCGATAAATCCCGCTTTTCATGCATGGATAGTGGACAATAGGGCCCGTGCGCGCCTACCATCCGAAGTGTCCCTTGTGACCTCCGCCGTCGAGCGCGTACGCCTTCGCCGTTCTTCGCGAACGATGTGATGGATCGTGCGTCCTGTGTCACCGCCGAGGAGAACATGACCGCCACGATCGGCACCGAGAGCGCCTACGAAGCGCTCACCGCCGACACCGTCCCCGCCTACATCGCCGGACGGCCCGCGCTGGCCGCCCACTTCGGCCCCGCGCGCGTCACCGGCGTGCGCGAGGCCGGGGACGGCGACCGCAACCTGGTGTTCGTCGTCGAGGCCGCAGGCGGGTCCGGCCTGGTGCTCAAGCAGTCCCTCCCGTACGTGCGCACCGACCCGACCTGGCCGATGACGCCGGACCGCAACGGGTTCGAGGCAGGCGCCCTGCGCGCCCACGGCTTCCTCGCCGGGCGGTACGTCCCGGCCATCTACGACGAGGACCCCGGGCGGCACGTCGTCGCCATCGAGGACCTGTCCGACCACCAGGTGTGGCGCGGCGCGCTGAACGAGGGGCTGCGCCACGAGGGCGCCGCCGCCGACCTCGGCAGATACGCCGCCCGGGTGGCGTTCGGCACCTCGGTGTTCGGGCTCAGCGCCCCCGACCAGAAGGCCGCGCTCGCCGCCTCGGTGAACCCGCAGCTGTGCCGGATCACCGAGGACCTGGTGTACACCGAGCCCTACGTCCGGCACGAGCACAACCGGGTGCTGCCCGCCAACGAGGCCGACGTGGCCGCCTACGCGGGCGACCCCGACGTGCGGGCCGCGGTAGGGGTGGCCAGGCTGACGTTCATGACCAGCGCCCAGGCGCTGATCCACGGCGACCTGCACACCGGCTCGGTGCTGGTGCGCGCCGCCGAGCCGTGGGCGCCGCGCTCGACCAAGGCGTTCGACGCCGAGTTCGCCTTCTACGGCCCGGCCGGCTTCGACGTCGGCACCCTGTGGGGCAACTACGTCCTGGCCGCCGGGCGGGCGCTGGCGCTGGGCGAGGAGGACCATGCCGCCTGGGTGCTCGGCCAGGCCGAGCAGACCTGGCAGGCCTACCAGCGGGAGTTCAGGGACCTGTGGCCGACGCGCGTCTACCCGCGGGTGTTCGGCGACACGGTGCTGCGGCGCTTCCTCGGCCAGGCGCGCGAGGACGCCGTCGCCGTCGCCGGCGCGGAGGCCGCCCGGCGGGTCATCGGCCTGGCCAAG
Organism: Sphaerisporangium sp. NPDC004334; assembly: GCF_053602655.1. Lineage (NCBI taxonomy): Bacteria > Bacillati > Actinomycetota > Actinomycetes > Streptosporangiales > Streptosporangiaceae > Sphaerisporangium > Sphaerisporangium sp. NPDC004334. The sequence goes on along the minus strand of NZ_JBSGDZ010000025.1, from coordinate 79,883 downwards.
GTCTCCGACCTCGCGACCCTCCCGGAGGAGCCGCGCGCCCGCGCGGCGCGCGGCGTCCTGCGCGCCGCACGGCTGCTGCTGGTGGAGGGCCTGCCCGAGGGCGCCGGCCCGGACGCGGTCGCCCGGCTGTTCGACCGCGTCGGGGACGCCGTGGCCGCCGCGGCCCGGGGCTGAGTTCCGGGCGCATCTCGCGGCCCGGGCGTGGCCACGGCCCGACCCTTCAGGTGGTGGCCCCGCTCGCGTCGCCGGGTGCGGTGGTCCCTCCGGTCAGGGCGGTGAGGAAGCCGCGCAGGAAGCGGGCGGTGTCCACGGCGGTGACCACCCGGGTGTCCGGGGCCGGCTCGTGCGGGAAGGGCGCGGGACGGCCGTCACGGGCGCGCATCAGCCGTGCCCGCCAGAGCGGCCCGTCCGGGAGTACGGCGACGGGCCCGAGTGCGGTCCCGGTCGCCAGGGACGGATCGAGCAGGATGCCCGCCGCCAGCGGGTCGTGCAGCGGGACGCCGCCGCGCCGCCCGGTGCCGTCGCCGAGGCGCAGGTAGGCGCCGAGGATCGCGGCGGCGAAACGGGCGACGGGGGTGCCCGCCGCGTCCAGGGCGGCGATCCCCTCCGGCGGCAGGACGGCCGTCGCGGTGACGTCCACTCCGAGCATGACCAGGTCGGCGCGCGGTGCGGTGGCGACCGCCCGGGCCGCGGCGGGGTCGCGGGCGATGTTGCTGTCGCGGGCCAGCCGGTCGCCGGGGAGGTCGTACGGGCCGGAGCCGCCCATCACCACGACGGAACGATACTTTGTAAAGAGCGCCGGGTCGGTGCGCAACGCCAGCGCGAGATTGGTCAGGGGGCCGAGCGCCAGCAGGTCGAGTTCGCCAGGGCGGTCCCGGGCGAGGCGGACGATCAGCTCCGCGGCGCTCTCGCCGGTCACGGCCGGCATGGGCCGGGGCAGCCCGTGACGGGCGAGGGGGGCGCCGAGCCCGTCGGTCCCGTGCGTCCCCCGGGGGACGGAGGGCGCGCCCGGCAGCGGCCCGGCCGCGCCGCGCGCCACGGGCGGCGCGAGCCCGAGCAGGCGGGTGACGCACCCGATGTTGCGCGCGACGTCCCGCTCCGGACGGTTGCCGGCCACGGACGTCACGGCGGTGATCTCCACCCGCGGGTGCCCGGCCAGGTAGAGCAGCGCGCAGGCGTCGTCGATGCCGGCGTCGGTGTCGACGACGACGTGCCGCGTGACGTCCGCTCCGCGAGGGCCGGTCATGCGGCCCGGCTCTCCCGCCCGGTCGGCCTTCATGTCGCCGTGCGCGGGGGAGGAGCCGGGGGCGTGGAGCCGCCGGCCGGGGTACGGGCGCCGGGAGCGGCGAACACGCCGGTGGCGGGGGCTCCAGGCGTGGCGGGGATGCCGGGCATGGAGGGGACGCCGGGCGGTGCGGGGAAACGGGGCGGGACGACGGCGCCGGAGACGGCGGCACTCGGAGCGGCGGAACCTGCAGTGGCGGACGCTGGGGCGGCGGACCCTGGGGCGGCGGCATTCGAAGCCGCGGCGTGCGGGGTGGTGGCATCGGGGGTGGTGGAGCCGCCGGGCGGGACGGCGAAGTGGTCGGCCACGCGGGCGGGCTCGAAGGCTCCGTGCTCGGTGACGATGCGGGTGATCAGATGGGGCGGCGTGGCGTCGAAGGCCGGATAGTAACCGCGGGTGCCCTCGGCCGCGGTGCGCGTGCCGAGGACGTGCAGCACCTCCTCCCCGTCACGGTGCTCGATCTCGACGTCCGCGATGCCGGGGGACAGTGGGTCGGGGGCGTGGGCGAGCACGTACATCGGCGCGCCGAAGGCCCGGGCGGCGAGCGCCACCGCGAGCGTTCCCACCTTGTTCACCACGTGGCCGTCCATGGTCACCCGGTCGGAGGCGGTCATCGCGACGTCGGCCAGCCCGTCGGCCAGCGCCGAGGGCACCATGCCGTCGGTGATGACGGTGGGCCGGTAGCCCATCTCCACCAGCGTCGCCGCGGTGAGCCGCGCCCCTTGCAGGTAGGGGCGGGTCTCGGTGCAGACGAACTCCAGCCGCTTTCCCATGCGCTCGGCCGCCCGCACGGCCGCGACCAGGTAGGCGTCGCCCCAGCAGTGCGTGAGCACGCGGGCGCCGTCCTCCAGCAACGCGGCGGCGTTGCGGCCGAGCGCGTCCGCGCCCGCGCGGTAGGTGGCGTCGTGGGCGGTCGCCGCCTCGGCGACGGCCGTCACCAGTTCCTCCCCGGAGGCGAGCGCCAGCGGCCCGTCCACGGTGGCCGCCAGGATGGCGGTGACGGCGTCGCGGATGTGGTTGTTGGTCGGCCGGGTGGCGATGAGCCGGCGGCCGGCGGCGCGCAGGCTCTCGGCGGCGGCTCCCGGCCCGGCGCGCCGCGCCTCGCGGGCGGCCAGGGTCATGCCGGCGGTGGCGGCGAACAGCGGGCCGTGGCTCTGGGTGACCATCTGCTCGATGGCCACCGCGACGTCCTCGGCGGTGGCGCAGTGCACCCAGCGGCGCTGGAACGGGTAGACCCTGCGGTCAAGGATGTCCACCCCCTCGTCGGTGGTCCGTACCGAGTCGGCCAGAATCGGTGTGTCGCCAGTGCCGCTCACGTGGCCATCCCTTCATCGAGACCGTGTCGAGTTCCAGAGTGCCCGGCGCCCGTCCCGCTGCACACCCGGCGCCGGCGGGCCCGGCCGATCGAACCGGCTCGCCGAAGGGGATGAACGCCGCAAGTGCCCCAGCGATTATCCATAGTCTCCTGCCTGGCAGACCATGGATAAGGGGGCATCCCATCCGATCGGGCCGGGTTCGCGGGGAAATATGGCTCACGAGGAGCGCTGGAGGCTCCTGCGGGGCCGGTCTCTGTGAGATTGTTTCTGCTGCGGGCGGTGATGGGGCCGGCCGTGTGCCGTGACCGGATGCCGAAGCATTGTCTAGTTTTCCTACCAAATACATAGGTAGACTGGGCCGCGCAGAGGAGGCGACATGAGCCCGGACCCAAGCCACCCGTCGTGGCCCCGAGGCGAGAGCCCGCTGGCCGCGGCCATCTCCACCGGTCGCTGGATCCGGTCGGCCGCCGTCGACGACGAACGCGGGCGCCACTGGCGCGCCAACCCCGACCCCGGACGACGCTCGGCCCGGTCCGGCCGGCCCGGCTCGTTGTACGCGGGCGCCGCGGGCGTCGTGCTGTACTTCCTGGAGCTGGCGGCGGCCACCGGTCACGAGGCCTACCTGGAGGAGGCCAGGAACGGCGCGCGCTACCTGGCCGCCACCTGGCGGGAGGAGGCCGACCTGTCCCTCTACCACGGCCTCACCGGCATCGTGTTCGCGCTGGCCGAGGCCGGGTGGGCCACCGGCGAGGAGAGCTTCTCGGTCGCCGCCAGGGACGCGGCCGACCAGGTGGTGCGCCGCGCGCGCCGCCTGCCCGCCGGCGTCGGCTGGACGGGCGACCCGGCGCAGCGCGGCGACGGCGGCATCATCCTCGGCCTGCTGCACGCCGCGGGCATCCTCGGGGTTCCCGAGTACGAACGGATCGCCGTGGAGGCCGGCGAGCGCGTCGCCGGCCTCGTCGTCCCCGGGCACCGGTTCGGCGAGGAGGGCTGCGCCGACCTGCCGGTGGACGCGGTCACGCCCGGGTTCCTGTCCGGCACGGCCGGCACCGCCTTCCTGCTCGCCCGCCTGTACGGTGTCACCAGGGACGAGCGGTTCCTGCGAGCCGCGCGCCGGGGCGCCGACTTCGTCCGCACCGTCAGCGTGGTGACCGACAAGCACGTCTTCGTTCCGCACCACGTCCCCCAGGGACGCACCCTGCACTACCTCGGTCTGTGCTCGGGGTCGGCGGGGGTGGCCCGGCTGTTCTACGAGATGCACCGCGTGACCGGCGAGCAGGGCCACCTCGACTGGATGGAGCGGCTGGCCGCCGGCATCGCCTGCAGCGGCGTCCCGCGGCGCCGCACCCCCGGCTTCTGGAACGTGGCCTGTCAGTGCTGCGGCGCGGCCGGGCTGGTGGAGCTGTTCGTCGGCCTGTGGGCCGCCACCGGCGCGCGGTCGCACCTCAACTTCGCCCAGCTCCTGGCCGACGACCTGATAGGCCGCGCCACCGGGCACGACGACGCCGGCCACCGCTGGTACCAGGCCTACCGGCGGCTGCGTCCCTGGGAGGTCACCGCCGACACCGGGTACATGATCGGCGCCGCGGGCATCGGCTCGGCGTTGCTGCACCTGCACGCCGCCACGACGGTGGCCGAGCCGCGCCGGGTCATCCTGCTCCCGGACAATCCCTTCCCGGCCATCCCCGTCCCCGCCTCGGCGCTGCGCGGCCCCTCCTGAGCCGCGGGGCCGGCCCTTTCCGCGCCCTCAGACCGGCTCGACGTGCCGCGGCCCGAGCGGGAGGCGGACCACGAAGCGGGCGCCGCGCTCGCTGGGCTCGATCGTCAGGCAGCCGCCGGTCGTCTCGGCGATCTGCCGCGCGATCGACAGGCCGAGCCCCGTGCCGCCGGCGTCCTTGCTGCGCGCGGCGTCCAGGCGGGTGAACCGCTGGAAGATGATCTCCCACTTGTCCGGGGAGATGCCGGCCCCGTCGTCGAGCACCTCGATGATGGCCGTGCCGTGCGAGAAGCGCGGGTCGCCGGGCCGGTCGCCGATGCGCGTGCACACCTTGACGGTGGCCGAGGTCGCGGCGTGCCGCTCGGCGTTGTCCATCAGGTTGGTGAACAGGCGGGCCAGCCGCACCCGGTCGCCCATCACCACCACGCCCGGCTCCAGCTCCTTGCCGATCCTCAGGCGGCTCTGACGGCGCTCCAGCTCGCCGGCGACCAGTTCGGCCAGATCCACCGGCTCGCGGGTGACGGGCGTGCCGGCGTCCAGCCGGGCGACCTGCAGCAGGTCGGACACGATGGCCTGCAACCGGTCCAGGCTGCTCAGCAACGAGCGGCTCATCGCGTTCACGTCGGTCTCGCCGGGGGCGAGCAGGGCCTCCTCCACCTCGGCGCGCATGGCGGTGATGGGGCTGCGCAGGTCGTGGGAGGCGTCGGAGGCGAACCGCCGCTGACGCTCCATCGCCTCCTCCAGCCGGTCCAGCGTGTGGTTGACGCTGTCGGCGAGGCCGTGGATCTCGTCGTTGGCGGCCGGCACCGGCACCCGCCGGCCCGGGCTGGTGGCGACGATCTCGTCGAGCTCGGCGCGGATGGCGTTCACCGGCGACAACGACCCGGTCACCAGCCGGTGGCTGCCGTAGACGGTCACCGCGACGACCGACAGCACCGCGGCGACCGCGAAGGCGGCCAGCAGCGGGTGGACCCACGGACGGATGGGCGGCGCGGCGGCGTAGACGATCCATTCGCGGCCGGCGTGGAAGGTCCGGCGGGCCACGACGATCTGGCACTCGCCGTGCGGGAAGACGCGGTCGCACACCCGGCGCACCGCCTGCTCCTCGCCCGGGGGAGGAGTGAAGGAGGCCATGGGCGGCTTGCCTCGCAGGATGTCGGAGGAGGCGGCGACCCGCCCCTGGGAGTCGACGACCTGCAGATTGCGCACCTGCTCGTGGGGGATCGGCGCGGGCAGCGTGCCCTGCTCGAACACCACGGTGACGCGGCGGGCCGCCGCGGCGACCTCCTCGGTGAGGTACTCACTGGCGTACCGGTTGACGGCCACCAGCATGGCCGCCGACAGCAGTGTGGACAGCAGGGCCGCGATCAGACCTGCGAACAGGGTGAAACGCCCCTTGACCGACCAGCGGTGCCACACGCTCACCGTGATCCCCCCTCTTGCCCCCATGACAAGTGCACCACACCCGTCGCACGTGGGTGTGGCAGGTCGCGGGGGGAAGCCGGCCGGCGGCGGGCCGCTAGTCTGCGGCGCGCGTGGCGGCCTCGGCGGCCTTGGCCGTCAGCGACCGCACCGCTTCGGTCAGATGGGCGACCTGGACCTCGAGGGTGTGGACCCGCGCTTCCAGTTCGCCGGCGCTGGGGGGCTGGTTGGCGACGATCTGCCTCGGCATCGGCGGCCGCTCCTTCCACGAAGTTCACAACGCGGGCCTGGCAACGCGGGGGTGTCCGTCGCGATCCCAGCTCTTTACCTCTGCCCACACAGGGGCGTGGCAAAGCACATCCGGCCCTATAAGCGTACGTGACCTCATCGCGGTGCTCCGGGAGCGACCCCTAGGAGGTCGTGAGGCGCGCGGCATAGCGGGTGCGGGGGTGGCGGGCGACCTCCTCGGGCGTGCCGTCCTGCACGACCGCGCCGTTCTCGACGACGACGAGCCGGTCGGCCAGCGCCGTGGCCTCCGCCGGGTCGTGGGTGACCAGCACGCAGGGCCCGGCGAAGCACGACAGGTGGCGGCGCAGCAGGTCCCGCAGCTCCGGACGCGCGCGGTCGGCGACACCGGCCAGCGGCTCGTCCAGGAGCAGCACCCGGGGGCCGGCGGCCAGCGAGCGGGCCAGCGCCACCCGTTGCGCCTGCTCGCGTGACAGCTCGCCCGGCGTGGCCCGCGCCAGGGCGCCCAGGCCCACGTCGTGCAGCCAGGCGGTCGCGGCCCGGCGGGCCTCGGCGGTGCCCGCGCCGTGGCAGCGCGGCCCGAAGGCCACGTTGTCCAGGACGCTGAGATGGGAGAACAGCAGCGGGTCGCGCAGCACCATGCCGACCGACCGGCGGCCCGGCGGGCGTGCGTACAAAGGAGCGCCGTCGAGCAGGACGTACCCGCCCGCGGGGGCGGCGAGCCCGGCGAGCAGGCGCAGGGCGGTGGTCTTGCCCGCACCGCTCGGACCGGCGAGGGCGACGACCTCCCCGGCGGGGACCCGCAGCCGCACGTCCAGCGAGAACGGCGGGTACGCGGCGACCAGGTGGGCGTCCAGCATCATGCCGGGCCCGCCCAGCGTCCCCGCAGGCAGGCGAGGATCGCCGCCGGCACCGCCAGCAGCACCAGGCTGAGCGCGACGGCGGCCTGCGGGTCTCCGCGCAGGGCCAGGTAGACCGCGGGCGGCGCGGCGGGCGCGGCCGCGGCCAGGCCGCCGGCGAACACCATCGTCGCGCCGAACTCGCCGAGGGCCCGCGCCCAGCACAGCAGGGCGCCGACCGCGGCGCCGGGCGCCAGCAGCGGCAGGGCGACGCGGCGGAACACCGTCCAGGAGGAGGCGCCGAGCAGGGCCGCCGCCTCCTCGACGCGCGCGTCCTGCCGGTTCAGCGTGCCCTCGACCGTGGCGACCAGGAACGGCATCGCCACGAACGCCTGTGCGCACATCACCGCCACGGCGTAGGAGACACCCGGCGCGCCCGCCGGGCCACCCCGGCCCAGCGCCAGCAGCAGCGCCATTCCTCCGGCCACCGGAGGCAGCAGCAGCGTCAGCCTGACCAGGGCGCGCGCGGCCCGCCTGCCCCGGAAGTCCACGCGGGCGAGCATCCACCCCAGCGGGACCCCGGTGACCAGGCAGCCCAGCGTGGCGGCCACGGAGGTGACCAGCGACAGCCACAGCGCCCGCAGCAGGGCCGGTTCGGCGAGGCGGGAGGCGAGCCCCGCCCACGGCGCCCGCAGCACCAGTGCCGCCACCGGAAGGGCAAGCAGCACCAGGGCGGCGGCGGCCGGCGCGGCCAGCACCAGCGGCACCGCGGCGGGCCCGTCGTGGACCGCGCCGCGGCCCGCGCCGGTCAGCCTGCGGCGGGTGGTCTTCAGTACCCTCATGCCGCCTTCATCCCCGGCCGGCCGCCGCGCCACGCGAAGGCCCGGGTCCATGATCGGCATAGCACGTTTACTTCCCGGCTAAATGTGCAGAAGGGAGGGCGTATCGAAAGGAGCGGCCCATGAACTCCGTGGCCTCAGCAGGTCACCAGGCGCGCGGAGCCGCGCGGCAGGCGACCAACAGCCGGACCTTCGACCGTCTCGCCAGGTTCGGGATGGCCTGCCGGGGCGTCCTGTACGCCCTGATCGGCATCCTGGCCCTGCAGATCGCCTTCGGCGGCGGCGGGAAGGAGGCCGACAAGACCGGAGCCGTGCGCACGGTCGCCGAGCAGCCGTTCGGCACCGTCCTGCTGTGGCTCATGGCGCTCGGGTTCCTCGCCCTGGCCGTCTGGCAGCTGTCGGAGGCCGTGGTCAACAGCGGCCTGGACGTCCGGCACCGCGTGGAGGCCGCCGCTCGCGCCGTGGTCTACGGCCTGGTCGTCGGCACCGTTCTCAGCTTCCTGCTGCGCGGCACCACCGGGCAGTCGAGCGACGAGAAGTCCAAGGACCTCACCGCCACCGTCATGGACTGGCCGGGCGGGCAGTGGATCGTCGGCGCCGTCGGCCTCGGCGTCATCGGCCTCGGCCTCTACTGGATCTACTCGGGCGTCACCAAGAAGTTCTGCAAGCACCTGAGCACCGCCGAGATGTCGCCGGCCACCCGCGGCGTCGTGGAGAAGCTCGGCATGATCGGCTACTGCGCCCGCGGCGTGATCGCGGCGGCGGCCGGCGTCTTCTTCGTCCACGCGGCGATCACCTACAACCCCGACGAGGCCAAGGGCATCGACTCCACGCTGCGGTCGTTCGCCGACACCCCGCTCGGCCCGTGGCTGCTGGCCGTGGTGGCCGCCGGCCTGGTCGTCTTCGCCGCCTACTGCTTCTGCGAGGCCCGCTGGCGCCACACCTGAGCCGCCTTCGCGGTAGAGGACCTCGCGACGGACCCGGGCGCCCCGCCCGGGTCCGTCGTCATGTCGTCATGTCGTCATGCCGCCACGGCTCAGGCGTGGCTCACATGTGGCTCAGACATTGCGCCGGTACTGGCCGCCCGCCTCGAACAGCGCCTCGGTGATCTGCCCGAGCGAGCACACCCGGGCGGCGTCCATCAGCGCGGCGAAGGCGTTGCCGTCGGACATGGCGGCCTCCCGCAGCCGCCGCAGCGCCTCGGGCGCCTCGGCCGCGTTCCGCCGCTGGAAGTCGCGCAGCCGCTCGAGCTGGCCGTGCTTCTCCTCCTCGGTGCCGCGGGCCAGCTCCAGCGAGCCGTGCTCGACCGCGCCGCCGGGGTTGCGGAAGGTGTTCACCCCGATGATCGGCAGCGAGCCGTCGTGCTTGCGGGTCTCGTACAGCAGTGACTCGTCCTGGATGCGCCCGCGCTGGTAGCCGGTCTCCATCGCGCCGAGCACGCCGCCGCGCTCCGACAGCCGTTCGAACTCGGCCAGCACCGCCTCCTCCACCAGGTCGGTGAGGTCGTCGATGACGAAGCCGCCCTGGAGCGGGTTCTCGTTCACCGCCAGGCCCCACTCGCGGTTGATGATCATCTGGATGGCCATGGCGCGGCGCACCGACTCGGCGCTCGGGGTGGTGACCGCCTCGTCGTAGGCGTTGGTGTGCAGGCTGTTGCAGTTGTCGTAGATCGCGATCAGGGCCTGGAGGGTGGTGCGGATGTCGTTGAAGTTCATCTCCTGGGCGTGCAGCGACCGCCCGGAGGTCTGGATGTGGTACTTGAGCTTCTGCGCGCGCTCGCCCGCGCCGTAGCGGTCGCGCATGGCCACCGCCCACACCCGGCGCGCCACCCGGCCGAGCACGCTGTACTCGGGGTCCATGCCGTTGGAGAAGAAGAACGACAGGCTCGGCGCGAAGTCGTCGATCGCCATGCCCCGGGCCAGGTAGGCCTCCACGTAGGTGAACCCGTTGGCCAGGGTGAAGGCCAGCTGGGTGATCGGGTTCGCCCCGGCCTCGGCGATGTGGTAGCCCGAGATCGACACCGAGTAGAAGTTGCGCACGTCGTTGGCGATGAACCATTCCTGCACGTCGGCCATCATCCGCAGCGAGAAGTCGGTGGAGAAGATGCAGGTGTTCTGCCCCTGGTCCTCCTTGAGGATGTCGGCCTGCACGGTGCCGCGCACCGTGGACAGCGTCGCGGCGCGCACGCGGGCCGCCTCCTCGGCGGTGGGCTCGCGGCCGTTGTCGGCGCGGAAGCGGTCCAGCGCCTGGTCGGCCGCGGTGTGCAGGAAGAACGCCAGGATGGTCGGGGCCGGTCCGTTGATGGTCATCGACACCGAGGTGGCCGGCGAGGACAGGTCGAAGCCGTCGTACAGCGCCTTCATGTCCTCCAGCGTGGCGATCGACACCCCGGAGGTGCCCACCTTGCCGTACACGTCCGGGCGCTCGGCCGGGTCGTTGCCGTACAGGGTCACCGAGTCGAACGCGGTGGACAGCCGCACGGCGGGCTGGCCCTGCGACAGCAGCTTGAAGCGCCGGTTGGTGCGGAACGGGTCGCCCTCGCCGGCGAACATGCGGATCGGGTCCTCGTCGGCCCGCTTGAACGGGAACACCCCGGCGGTGAAGGGGAAGCGGCCGGGCAGGTTCTCGGCGCGCAGGAAGCGCAGCAGCTCGCCGTGGTCGGTGTAGCGCGGCAGGGCCACGCGCGGCACGCGGCTGCCCGAGAGCGTGGTGCGCCACAGCGGCGTGTGCTGCTCCTTGCCGCGGACGGTGACCACCAGTTCGTCGGCGGAGTAGGCGGCCACGGTCCGCGGCCAGTCCTCCAGCAGGGCGCGGCTGCCGGGCGACAGCTCCTGCTCGGCCCGGTCGCCCAGCGCGTCCAGCTTGTCCAGCGACGCGGCGTCGCCGCCCTCTGCGGCCAGCAGCTCGCGCACCTGGCGCAGTTGCTGGCGGCGTCGCGCCGCCTCGGCCTCCACCCGGGTGCGGCGGTGGTACTCGCGCACGGTCTCGGCGATCTCGGCCAGGTAGCGGGCCCGGGAGGGGGGCACGATGGCCGAGGCCAGGCTGGAGGTGGTGACCGGGGTCTTCGGCAGCAGCCCGAAGCTGTCGGGCAGGCCGCGCTCGGCGAGCAGGTCGCGCAGCCGGTGGTAGAGCGCGGTGACGCCGTCGTCGTTGAAGCGCGAGGCGACGGTGCCGTAGACGGGCATCTCCTCGGGGGAGGCGCCGAAGGCCTGGCGGTTGCGCACGAGCTGGCGGCGCACGTCGCGCAGCGCGTCCTGCGCGCCGCGCCGGTCGAACTTGTTGATCGCGACCACGTCGGCGAAGTCCAGCATGTCGATCTTCTCGAGCTGGGAGCTCGCGCCGAACTCCGGGGTCATGACGTACAGCGACACGTCACTGAAGGGGACGATGGCGGCGTCGCCCTGCCCGATGCCGGGCGTCTCGACGATCACCAGGTCGAACCCGGCGGCCTGGCAGACGGCGATCACGTCGTTCAGGTGATCGGGAAGCTCGTGGGAGCCGCGGGTGGCCATCGAGCGGAAGAACACCCGGTCGCCGCCGAGGCTGTTCATGCGGATGCGGTCGCCCAGCAGGGCGCCGCCGCCCCTGCGCCGGGTGGGGTCCACCGCGATGACGGCGACGCGCAGCTTGTCCTCGTAGTCGGCGCGCACCCGGCGGACCAGTTCGTCGGTGAGGGAGGACTTGCCCGACCCGCCGGTCCCGGTGATGCCGAGCACCGGCACCCGGCGGGCCGCGCCCGCCTCGCGCAGCGCCTGCAGGTAGGACGCGCCGGCCTTGCCGGCCTCGACGTAGGTGATCGCGCGGGCCACGGCCCGCTGGTCGCCGCCGAGCACCGAGGGCGGCTCGCCATCGGCCGCGAGGTCGACGTCGCACGCCTCGACCAGCGTGTTGATCATGCCGGCGAGGCCGAGCCGCTGGCCGTCCTCGGGGGAGAAGATCTTGGTCACGCCGCGGCTCTCCAGCAGGGCGATCTCCTCGGGCACGATCACCCCGCCGCCGCCCCCGTACACCTTGACGTGCCCGGCGCCCCGCTCGCGCAGCAGCTCCACCAGGTAGGTGAAGAACTCGACGTGGCCGCCCTGGTAGGAGCTGATCGCCACGCCCTGGGCGTCCTCCTGGACCGCCGCGGTGACGATCTCCTGCACCGAGCGGTCGTGGCCGAGGTGGACGACCTCGGCGCCCTGGGACTGCAGGATGCGGCGCATGATGTTGATGGCGGCGTCGTGCCCGTCGAACAGCGCGGCAGCGGTCACCACGCGCACGGGGTTGGCAGGTACGTGCACCGGATCTCCTCAGGCAAGTTACTAGGACGTCCTAATAAATTCTAGGACGTCCAACTACCGGCGCGGCCACCGAGTTCCCGATGTCCCCCGATGTCCCTCGGTGTTTCCCGGTGTTCCCGATCGCCCTCGCCCATACGCCGCCCCCCGTTCCTGCTGCCCTCGGCGCCCCCGCGTACACGGCCGTGCCGATGAGCGGGCCGCATGCGCGCCCGATCCCGCCCGGTGCGCGCGGCCGCGGGACGGCCCGGCCGTCCGGGGCGCGGGCGGGGCGGTGGTCGGTAGGATCGGCGATGTGACGCGTGAGGGGTGGCTGGACGAGCGGGAACAGCTCATGTGGCGGGCCTTCGGCGACATGCGTCACCGGCTGGACGCCGCGATCGAGCGCCGGCTCACCGAGGCCGGCCTCTCGACCGCCGACTTCGAGCTGCTGCTGCCGCTGATGGAGGCCCCCGATCGGCGGCTGCGCGCTCGCGAGCTGCGCCTGAAGATCGACTGGGACCGCAGCAGGCTCTCCCACCAGCTCCGGCGCATGGAGAAGCGGGGCCTGCTCGCCCGCGAAGACTGCCCCGGTGACGCGCGGGGGACGATCATCAGGCTGACCGAGGAGGGCGCGGGCGCCATCGCGGCCGCGGTGCCCGGGTACGTCGAGGTCGTCCGCGGGCTGTTCATCGACCTGCTCACCCCTGAAGAGACGCTGATGCTGACCTCTCTGTCGCATCGCGTGCTGGCGCGCATCGCCGGCGAGGCGCTCGGGCCCGGGAAGTCCGTGTACCTCACGACGATCGACCACTCCCTGGCGGCCCAGGACGGCTCCGCCGGCCCGGTCTGAGCTCCGCCGGCCCCGCCGTTCTCGCCGTCCCCGTCGGGGGCCGGTCACGCGGTGGCGTGAGGAGCGTCACGCCGTGGCAACGCGAAGGAGCTGGCATCACCCCCAAAGGCGACATATGGTATTGAAACGGACAAATGTCTTGTCATCGGTCGCCCACGGGAAGTCGCGTCATGAGCCACGACACCGGTCATCCGCCCATCCTCTTCGAGATGGACCTCTCGCTCCACGAAGTACGCCGCCGCGCCGAGGTGGTCGCCGCGCTCGGCCCGGACTGGGATCCGCTGGAGGCGATGCGGGGTGAGCAGGAGGCCTACGACCTGCTCTACTCGGGCCTGGACGCGCGGCAGTCGGAGACCTACGACATGCTCGTGGCCGCCGGGGTGCTCCCGCGGCGGAAGGCCGGCCGTGCTGCCGATTGACCCCGACGCCGACATCGGCCGCCGCGCCTGGATCCCCTGCCCCCGATGCCGCGACGACCGGCACTGCGCCGACTGCGGCTCGGGCCGCAACTGCCGCGACCACTGGCGCTACCTGCTCAGCACCACGGGAAGCGTCCTGCACGTGCAGTGCCCGGGTTGCACCCACCTGTGGGACCACGAGACCCACTTCGGCGCCGGCGGCCCCCGCCCGGCGTTCTGACCGCCTCTGGGGGCGTTGCCCGGTTCGGTGACCGCTCACTGACGCCGAACGCGTGCGGTTCGGCTCCTCACCCGGTGTGGTGGTCCGCCGCCGGTGCCGTGAGCGACACGGTCACCGGATCGCCGACCTGGACGGCGCCGGGGCGTACCACCCGCATGATCAGGCCGAACGTGTTGTCGTGGCCGGAGATCAGGTGCTTCTGCAGCTCCGGCCACCGCTCGCGCCCGTGCGGATCCCAGCTCGGCACCGCGCACCTGACGCACGGCCCGGTGTGCCGGCCGGTCGTGCCGAGGACGACGTCGCCGACGGCGATCGCGACCGCGCCGCTGAAGGACTCCTCGGCGAACGCCGGGGCGTCGAGCTCCAGGTGCAGGTTGGGACGGAAGCGTTCGATCTCCACCGGGGCACCCATCTCCACCTCGAGGGCATGGCGTGAGGCCTCGAAGGTCACCAGCAGCGTCGGCCCGCGGTCCTGCTGCCCGTCGGCCGCGCGCAGCGACACCGGCATCTCCAAGGCGTCCGCCAGCGCGGCGGGCAGGCCGGGGTCGTCCCACGCCCAGGCCGCACCGCTCGCCGAGTACAGCACCGGCGGCCCTGGAGGTTCCGGAGAGCCGTCACAGGTCGCCGGGTAGGCGGCCTCCCAGTCGAGCATCCGCGGGATCTGGCGCACGGTCAGCCGCGTGCCCGCGCGTTCGGGACGCTCGTCGACGAGCGCGTACGCGCGGTCGCCCGCCATCCCGCGGGCGTCCAGCAGGGCGGCGGCGACCCGCTCGCCGCGCAGCGACTTCACCGGCCAGCGGTACAGCCCGCCGATCCTTCCCCGATACATACCAGCAGCTTAGGCGACCGGCCCGCGGGACCGCCCGTCACATGGGCGGCGGGGCCGCGGCCTCCTCCTCTACGAGCTTGAGCAGGGCGGAGATGGTCATCGAACCGGGCGGCCGGTGCTCGCGGGCGAACTCGCCGGCGACCCTGCGCACCGTCTCGTTGGCCGGGGTGGGCACGCCGTGCAGCCGGCCGAGCAGCACGATCTCGCCGTTGAGGTAGTCGGCCTCGATCGAGCCGCTGCCCTTGGCCAGGCTCTGCCACGACGAGCCGCCCGGCCGGTCCACCCCGTCGACCGCCGTCTCGTTGACCTGGTCGCCGCGGGTGCGGCGTTCCTCCTCGGGAGGGGTGTAGGCGATGCCGGCCGCGTCGAGCACGGCCCTGCCCTCGGCCAGCAGGCGTTCCATCAGCGGCTGCGAGCCGGGAACCGGGCCGCAGATCGCCTGGTGGGCGTTGCCGAGGTTGCCGAGCAGCTTGGCGTACTTCCAGCGCATGACGTTCTGGTCCACCGGGGCGGCGAACATGCTGCCGCGCAGGTCGGCGGCGATGCGCTCGGCCGTCTCGTCGGCGCCGCGGGGGTAGCGGCCGAGGGTGAGCATCCCCGACAGCGGCGCCCCGTGGGAGACGACCGTGCCGGGTTCCAGGTGCAGCGCCGGCAGCCACACGCACATGCCGTAGACGCGGCGGAACAGGCGCAGCGCGATCCGCTCGTTCTCGACGGCGTTCTGGGCGCAGACCAGGGGCAGCGCGTCGGCCGCCGCGCCGCCGCCGGCGACCGGGCGCGGCGCCCACTCCTGCAGCATCGCGGCGGTGTCCTGGGTCTTGACGGCGAGCACGAGCACGTCGTCCTCGCGCAGGTCGAGCTCCTCGGGCCCACCGGCGGCGGTGACCGCGACGGTCGCCGCGCCGTGCGGGGAGATCAGGCGCAGGCCGTCCCGGCGGAGGGCTTCCAGGTGGGCGCCCCGTGCGACCAGGACGACGTCGTGCCCGTTCTCCGCGAGCCGGCCGCCGATCGTCCCGCCGACCGCACCGGCGCCGATGATGATATAGCGCATTATGCGATCCTCCCATGATCGTCTCATCGGGCCGCCCAGGGGGCATGCCCTGCCGCCGGGACACGGGATACCCGGGCGGCCGTGCCGGGCGGAACGCCGGTGTCCGACCGGTGACCGGGTTCCGGCCCTTCCGTCGGCGGGATATCTGATGACCAAAAGCGGGCGAACCTGGACATCCTGTGCACCGTTCATGAAAATGATCTCGACCGTTGCGCCGTAATTCGGAAGACCGGATCATCGTGATCACCATCATCTCGCCCCTCGGGGCCGGAGAGGAGACATCATGCTGGGTCTCGTCGACCGTCTGCTGACGCGTGTCGCCCACAAGGTGACCGTGGAGGCCGGGTGCAGCAACTACTACTACTGCTCGGGTGGGGTCAGGTACCTTCGCCAGTGCTGCCTGAACGAGGGGTGCACGACGGTCAGGGTCGGCACCTGCTGACGTCGCCGCGATAAGCGTCCGCGGGCGGCGGCCGGCCGCCGCCGCCCGCCATGGCGGTGGAGGTGCGTGGATGGAGTACGTACGGATCGGATGCGCCTGCCTGGTCGCACTGGTCTTCGCGATGAGCGCGGTGTCGAAGCTGCGGGATCTCGAGGGTTTCCGACGTTCCCTGCCCGCGCTCGTCCCTGCCCGGCGTGAACTCCTGCGGCCGCTGGCGATGGCGGTCGTCGTGCTGGAGGCGCTGGTCCCGATCATGGTCGCGGTGCCGCCGGCCACCTCGTACGGCCTCGCGCTGGCCTGCGCCCTGCTCGTCGCGTTCACCGTGGCGATCGCCCGCGCGCTGGGACGGGGACAGACCGCCCCCTGCCGCTGCTTCGGTGCGTCCGCGGCCCCCCTCGGCCCCCGGCACCTGGTGCGCAACGGCCTGCTGATCACCGCGGCCGTCCTCGGCGGGCTGTCGCCGGGCGGCGCGCCCGTCCTCGCCGGGGCGGTCATCGCAGGTGCGGCGGGACTCATCGCGGCGCTCCTGATCGCCTCCCTCGACGACATCGCCGATCTCTTCGCGAGGAACGCCTGATGCCCTACCTGACCGCCGCCGTCGTGCTCATCGGCGTGCTGTGCGTGCTCAACCTGATCCTCACCCTCGGCCTCGTCCGTCAGATGCGGCGGACCGGCGGGGGAGGCGTCCAGCACGCCGGGCCTCCCCTCGTCCTGGGGCCCGGCTCGCCCGTCGGCGCGTTCACCGCCGTGACCATCGACGGCGAACCGGTGTCCCACGACACGGTCACCGGTCTGGTGGGGTTCTTCTCCGCCGGATGCGAGCCCTGCCACAAGCTGCTTCCCCGCTTCACCGAGCACGCCCGCGCCCTCGGGCGGGAGAACGTGCTGGCGGTGGTCGGCGGGGACGACGCGGAGGCGGTCGAAGCGCTCGCGCCGGTGGCCCGCGTGATCGTGGAGGACTTCGACGGCCCGGTGGCGGGCGCGTTCCAGAACACGTGGACCCCCGCGCTCTACCTGCTCGGCTCCGATCACCACGTCGTCGCCGCCGGCGGACGCCTGGAGGACCTTCCCCTCGCCTCGACCGCATGAGCGATCCCGGCGCGAGCCGGCGGACCGGGACCCGCGAACTGGCCTCGGCCGCCGTGGAGGCCATGGCGCTGACCTGGCGGGCGGCGCCGGGAGGGGTCGCCGGCTACGGCTTCGTGACGCTCGCCGAGGCGGCGGCCCCGATCGCCACGGCGTGGCTGACCAAGACGGTCATCGACCGGCTGACCACTCCCGGCGGCGCGGTCGCGGGCCTCGCGGCCGGGCTGGCGGCGGCCGGCCTGGCCGCCGCCGCCCTCCCCGGAATCGGCCGCTACCTGCGCGCCCAGACCGGACGCCTCGCGCGCGCCGACGCGATCGACCGGCTGTTCGCGGCGGCCGAACGGCAGGTCGGCCTGCGGCGCTTCGAGGATCCGGTGTTCCTCGACCGGCTGCGGCTCGCGCAGGAGGGCGCCGGAACCACCGGCGACCTCGTCAGCGGAGTCTGCGGCACTTTGAACGGCGTGCTGTCGCTCGCCGGGTTCGTCGCGTCCCTGCTGATCCTCAGTCCCGCCATGACCGCGCTGGTGCTGCTGGCCGCCGTCCCGGCGCTCATCGCCGAACTGCTGCTGTCGCGCAGGCGGGCCACCATGCAATGGGACATCGAGCGGATCCACCGCCGCGAGTTCTTCTACTCCCGGCTGCTCACCGGCGTCCAGGCCGCCACGGAGATCCGGCTGTTCGGCATCGGCGCGTTCCTGCGCGCCCGGATGATGGCCGAGCGGCGCAGGGCCGACATCGCCGAAGCGCGGATGGACCGCCGGGAGCTGGTCACCCAGGGCGGCCTCACCACGCTGAGCGCGGCGGTCGCGGGCGCCGGCCTGTGGTGGGCGGTCACGGCGGCCCGCCGGGGCTCCCTCAGCGTCGGCGACGTCGCCATGTTCGTCGCGGCCGTCGCAGGGGTGCAGGCCGCGCTCGACACGCTCGTCTCGTCCCTGGCGTCCGTCCACCAGCGGCTCCTCACCTTCTCCCACTACGTGGCGGTGACCAGGGCCGAGCCGGACCTGCCCAGCGCGGACCGGGGCACGGCCCCCGCGCTGCGCCAGGGCATCGAACTGCGGGACGTCTGGTTCCGCTACAGCGACGACCACCCTTGGGTGCTGCGCGGGGTCGACCTGACGATCCCGCACGGGCGGTCGGTCGCCCTCGTGGGGCTGAACGGCGCCGGCAAGAGCACCCTCATCAGGCTGCTGTCGCGGATGTACGACCCGACCCGCGGCCGGATCCTGTGGGACGGCGTCGATCTGCGGGACATCCCGCCCGCCGATCTCCGGGAGCGGATCAGCGCCGTGTTCCAGGACCACATGAACTACGACATGTCCGCCGCCGAGAACATCGGGCTCGGCCACCTGCCCGCCTTGGACGACCCGGCCCGGATCGAGGAGGCGGCCGTCCGGGCGGGGGTGCACCAGACGCTCTCGGGCCTGCCGCGCGGCTACGACACGCTGCTCACCCGCGTCTTCTTCTCCGAGGCCGACAAGGGCGATCCGGAGACGGGAGTGGTGCTGTCCGGCGGGCAGTGGCAACGCCTCGCGCTGGCCAGAGCCCTGGTCCGTGACGGCAGGGACCTGATGATCCTGGACGAGCCCAGCTCCGGTCTGGACCCCGAGGCCGAGCACGAGGTCCACGCCGGCATCCGGGAGCACCGGGCGGGCCGCACGAGCCTGCTGATCTCCCACCGGCTGAGCGCCGTGCGGGACGCCGACCTCATCGCCGTGCTCCACGAAGGGCGGATCGCCGAACGGGGACCGCACGAGGTCCTGCTCGCCGCGGACGGCCACTACGCCCGCCTGTTCCGGCTCCAGGCCGCGGGATACCAGGAGGCGCAGTGAAGATCGGCAAGCTCCTGCTTCCGGCGTCCGGACTGCTGGCGCTGGGGATGTCGCTGTGGTGGATCCGCCGGCGCTACCTGGTCGCCACCGTCGAGGGGCCCAGCATGGAACCCACTCTGCGCTCCGGCGACAGGCTGCTCGTCCGCAGGACCAGGCGGGTCCACGCCGGCCAGATCGTGGTCGTCAAGATCCCCAACCCGCCGGCCGTGGACGGCCTGCCGCCGGGCCTGGACCCTGCCGACGCGGACAAGGTGCCGGAAAGATACGACCCCGGCTGGCATCTGCTCGTCAAACGGGTGGTCGCGGTGGCCGGCGACCCCGTGCCGAGACGGGCCTTCCTGGCCCTCCGCGATGTGCCCGGGGCCGTCGTGCCTCCGCGCGCCCTGGTCGTGCTGGGCGACAACCCGGACACCAGCTGGGATTCCCGCGACTTCGGCTTCGTCCGGGACGACCAGTTCATCGGCGTCATGGTCCGCGCCCTGCCCTCCGCCTGACCCCGCGCGACGTCCGGCGAGGCGGCCCGCCCGGCGCCGCTCCGGCAGGCCGTACGGCGCCGTGCCTTCGCTCGCGGACGGCCCTCGCCGAGGCGCCCTGCCCGGCTGTCAGGCGGACTCGCGGATCACCAGCTCGGTGGGCAGGATCACCGGTTCGACGCTCTCGGCGCCGTCCACCAGGTCCAGCAGGAGGCGGACGGTCTCCTTCGCCACCTGTTCGAGAGGCTGGCGGATCGTGGTCAGCGGCGGGTGGGTGGACACGGCGACGGCCGAGTCGTCGAACCCGCCGACCGCGACGTCCTCGGGGACCCGCCGCCCGGCGGCGCGCAACGCGGCGAGCGCCCCGGCCGCCATCAGGTCGGACCCGACGAACACCGCGTCGATGGCGGGCGAGCGTTCGAGCAGCTCGGCCATCGCCAGCTCGCCGCCGCGGCGGGTGTAGTCGCCGTGGGCGATGAGCTTCTTGGTCGCCCGCCTGCCGAGGACGTCCGCGAAGCCCTCCAGCCGGCGCAGGCCGCCGGGCGTGTCGAGCGGCCCGGTGATCGTGGCGATGCGCCTGCGGCCCTGGCCGGCGAGGTAACGGGTCATCTGCCGCGCCCCTTCGCGGTCGTCGGC
The DNA here is from genome assembly GCF_053602655.1 of Sphaerisporangium sp. NPDC004334. Taxonomy (NCBI): domain Bacteria; kingdom Bacillati; phylum Actinomycetota; class Actinomycetes; order Streptosporangiales; family Streptosporangiaceae; genus Sphaerisporangium; species Sphaerisporangium sp. NPDC004334. The sequence goes on along the minus strand of NZ_JBSGDZ010000025.1, from coordinate 60,122 downwards.
GGCCGCATAGGGAATGACGGTCTCACGGCCGAGGACGGCGCCGCAGGCCACGGCGGGCACCCCGGAGCGCTCCAGCGCGTCCAGCAGCGGGTCGCCGGCGTGCGTGGAGAACAACAGGACGCCGTCGGCGTGCCCGCCGCGCAGGTAGCGCACCACCCGCTCGCGGTCGCCCGCGTCCCCGGCGATCATCAGCACGACGCACACGTCCCGCTGCGCGAGCCGCTGGGTGGCGGTGCGCAGCATGACGCTGAAGTTCGGATCCTCGAACAGCTTCTCCTGGGGCTCCGACAGCACCAGGGCCACCGAACCGGTGCGCTGCGTGACCAGGCTGCGGGCGTTGCGGTTGACCACGTAGCCCGTCTCGGCGATGGCTCGCTCGATCGCGGCGCGGGCCGCCGTGCTCACGTACCGGTCGCCGTTGAGCACGCGCGAGACGGTGCCGCGCGAGATGCCCGCCGCGGCGGCCACGTCGTGGATGGTGGGACGTCTTCTGGACACGCGCATCAGTTTTTCACGGCGCCGCTGGACAGGTCGGTCCGCCAGTACCGCTGCATGGTCAGGAACAACGCGACCAGCGGAATGATCGACAGCAGCGTGCCCGTGATGATCAGGTTGTACAGGGACGGCTGGTTGGCCCCGGCGGCGAGCATCGTGTACAGGCCCACCGTCATCGGGAACCTGTGGTCGTCGCCGAGCATGATGAACGGCAGCAGGAAGTTGTTCCAGATGGCGACGAACTGGAACAGGAAGATGGTGACCATCGCGGGCAACATCAGCGGCAGGGCGACGTCGCGGGCGAGCCGCCCCTCGGTGGCGCCGTCGATGCGCCCGGCCTCCAGCAGCGCGTCGGGGATCGCCGCGGCGGCGTAGATGCGCGCCAGGTAGACGCCGTAGGGGCTGAGGATCTGCGGCAGCAGCACCGACCAGTAGGTGTCGGCCAGCCCGGCCTTGGACAGCAGCAGGTACTGCGGGACGGCCAGCACGACCACGGGCACCAGGATGCCGCCGAGCAGCAGGTTGAACGCCAGGTCGCGGCCGGGGAAGCGGAACTTCGCCAGCGCGTACCCCGAGACGGCCGACACCGCGGTGGACAGCAGCGCGCCGGCGCCGGCGTACAGGACGGTGTTCAGCATCCACAGCCAGAACACCCCGTCGCGGTAGGCGGCCAGGTCGGCCAGGTTGGACAGCAGGCCGGTGCCCGGCGCGAGCGTCGAGGTGGAGAACAGCTCGGCCGGGGACTTGGTGGCGGCGATCACCACCCAGCCGACCGGGAACAGGCAGTACAGCGCGCCGAGCAGCAGCACGGCCGTCGGCGCGGCGCCGAGCGGCCCGCGGCGCCGGCCGGCGGCGGCCCCCCTCCCGGCGGGCACGGCGGTGGTGGCCGGTGTCATGAGCCCTCCCTGAAGGCGCGGTCGCGCACCAGGCGCAGGAACCCGAACGAGAGCACCACCGAGATGGCGGCGATGACCACGGCGGTGGCCGCGGCCGAGTACAGGTCGCCGGTGACGAAGGCGTCCCGGTAGACCTTCATGAGCGGGCTCCAGGTCGTGCTGATGGTGTTGGTCAGCGGGCGCAGCGTCATCGGCTCGGTGAACACCTGGACGGTGGCGATGACCGAGAACACGGTGGTGAGGATGATGGCGGGGGTCAGGATGGGCAGCTTGATCCGCAAGGCGATCTGGGTCTCGCTCGCGCCGTCGATGCGGGCGGCCTCGTAGAACTCGCGCGGCACGGCCCGCAGCGTCGTGTACAGCACCAGCATGTTGAACCCGACGCCGCCCCACACGGCGATGTTGGCCATGGAGAAGGTGACGGTGCCCGCCCCGAGGAGGTTCACCTCGGCCCCGAGCGCCGACAGCGCGTCGTTGACCGGGCTGAGGCTCGGCAGATAGAGGAAGCCCCACAGCAGCGACGCCGCCACCCCCGGCACCGCGTACGGCAGGAAGATCGCGACGCGGGAGAAGCGGGCGAAGCGGACGTGCAGCGAGTCGAGCAGGAGCGCGAAGACCAGCGCCAGCCCGAGCATCACCACCAGCACCAGCGCGCCGTACACCAGCACGCGGGCCCACCCGGCCCACAGCTCGCCGTCGCCCAGCGCGGAGGCGTAGTTCTCCAGACCCGCGAAGATCTCCTTCTTGGCGCCCCTGCCGAGCCCGAGCCCCGAGACCTTGGTCCGGTGCAGGCTGAGATAGATGGTGTAGGCGATGGGCAGCGCCATGAACAGCACGAACAGCACCATCGCCGGGGCCAGGAACAGGTAGGGCGCGGCGCCCGCACGGTGGGTGCGGGCGCCTGCCGTCCGCCGGGGGCTCATGGGGCGATCTGGAACCCGGACTTGCGCATGTCGGCGACGGTCGCGTCCTGCATCGTGCGCACCGCGCCGGAGAACGCGGATCCGTCCTGGACGGCCTTGTCGAAGGCGTCCTTGAAGGCGTTGTAGGTGACGTTGACGTCCGGCCCGAAGGTGAAGCCGCGCGCGGTGGCGCTGATCGCGGCGGCGGTCTTCCAGAAGTCGGGCTGGTTGCCGAAGTACTCGGGAGCCTTGGTCAGGGACGCCTGCCCCTCGGTGGCGGCCGGATAGACCGCGCCCTGCTCCACCAGCGATGCCAGGGCCGCCGGGTCGGTGTTGAGCCAGGTGGCGAACCGCACGGCCGCCGCCTTGCTGGGCGACTTCTCGGCGACGGCGGTGGAGGAGCCGCCCCAGAACCCGGTGTGCCGCTCGCCGGCGCTCCACTGCGGCAGCGGCGCGATCGCCCACTTGCCCTTGCCGTCGGGGGCGTTGCTGGACAGCACCCCTGGACCCCAGACGGCCGACGGCCAGGTGAGCAGCGTGCCGTCGTTGAGCGCCTTGTTCCACTCGGGGGTGAAGTACGGCTTGTCGCCGATCACGCCCTCCTTGACCAGGCCGCCCCAGTAGTCGGCGACCTTGAGGGTGGCCTCGTCGGCGATGTTCACCTTCCAGGACTCCCCGGCGATGGACCACCACTGGGCGCCCGCCTGCTGGGCCAGTCCCGCGAACGAGCCCGGGTCCTTGCTGGAGAAGGTGCCGAGCAGCACCTTGGGGTTCCTCTTGTGCACGGCGCGGGCCGCCTCGGCGTACTCCTCCCAGGTGGTGGGCACCTTCAGGCCGTACTTGGCGAACAGGTCCTCGCGGTAGTAGAGCATCATGGGCCCGCTGTCCTGCGGGATGGCGTAGACCGCGTCGGTGCCCAGGGTGACCAGCCCCCACAGGCCGTCGCCGAACGCGGCCTTCGCGGGTTCGGCCTCGGCCTTGATGTCGGCCACGGCGTCGGCGGCCACGAAGGAGGGCAGCATCTGGTACTCGGCCTGCACCAGGTCCGGCGGGTTGCCGGCCTTGGCGGCGGTGAGGAACTTGGCCGCCGCGTCGTCCCCGCCGGCCTGCTTGCTCACCGTGACCTGGATGTCGGGGTGGGCGGTGTTCCAGGCCTGGACGATCTTGTCCATGTTCGGGACCCAGGTCCAGTAGGTCAGCTTGACCGGCTGGGCCGGCCGGCCCGTTGCGCCGGACGACGCGGTGGCGGATCCGGCCTCGCCGGCCGTCCCTCCGGAGCATCCCGCGGTGAGCGCGGCGGCGAGCGCGACCGCCGCCACCGCCGAGAGCCGTCGTGTACCCATGCGTAGCTCCAAGTCCGAGATTCGGATGCCCACATGTCTGTGAACGTTCACAGAGTGAGAAAACCGATACGGCTCCGTCAAGGGCCGTTACGGGGTCGTTAAACAGCACTTCGGTCCGGCCGGTGCTTCCGGGTGACCCGCTCTTCGATTACTGTGCACGTTCACAGACAGAGATCGAGGGGGACCGATGCGGGGCATCGCCTACGGAGGGGACTACAACCCCGAGCAGTGGCCGGAGGAGACCCGCCGCGAGGATCTGCGGCTCATGCGCGAGGCCGGGGTGAACCTGGTCAACGTCGGGATCTTCGGCTGGGTGCTGATGGAGCCCGCGCCGGGCGCCTACGAGTTCGGCTGGCTGGACGAGATCGTCGACCGGTTGCACGCCTCCGGCGTCCAGGTCGGCCTCGGCACGCCCACCGCCGCCCCGCCCGCCTGGTTCTCCCGCCTGCACCCTTCCTCCCTGCCGGTCACGCGGGAGGGCCACCGCATCGGCGTGGGCGGCCGGGAGTCGGCCTGCCCCAGCTCACCCGAGTACCGCGAGGCGACCGCCGGGCTGGCCGCCGCGCTCGCCGAGCACTACGCCGGGCACCCGGCCCTCGCGCTGTGGCATGTCCACAACGAGTACGGCGCCCCGCTCGGCGAGTGCTACTGCGACAACAGCGTCGAGGCGTTCCGCCGCTGGCTTCGGCGGACCTACCAGGACCTGCCCGCGCTCAACGACGCCTGGGGCACCACCTTCTGGGGCCAGCGCTACACCGCCTGGGAGGAGATCGACGCCCCGCGGGCCAACCACACCGTGGTCAACCCGGCCCAGCGGCTGGACTTCATGCGCTTCACCTCCGACGAGCACCTGGACTGCTTCCGCCTCCAGCGCGACATCCTGCGGCGCCTCACCCCGTCGGTCCCGGTGACCACCAACTTCATGACCACCAACTGCAAGTCGATGGACTACTGGGCCTGGGCCCGTGAGGTGGACGTCGTCTCCAACGACCACTACCTGACGGCCGAGCGGCCCGACAACCACATCGACCTGGCCATGTCCGCCGACCTCGCCCGGTCGCTGGCCGGGGGACCGTGGATGCTGATGGAGCACTCCACCGGCGCGGTGAGCTGGCAGCCGCGCAACATCGCCAAGCGGCCCGGGGAGATGCGCCGCAACAGCCTCGCCCACGTGGCCCGGGGCTCGGACTCGGTGCTGTACTTCCAGTGGCGCGCCTCACGGTTCGGCGCCGAGAAGTTCCACTCGGCGATGGTCCCGCAGGCCGGCGCCGACTCGAACGTGTGGCGCGACGTCGTCGGCCTCGGCGCCGACCTCGCCCGGCTCGGCGGCGTGCGCGGCGGGCGGGTGCGCGCCGAGGTCGCCATCGCGTGGGACTGGCAGTCGTGGTGGGCGCTGGAGCTGGAGTGGCGCCCGTCGGTCGACCTCGCCTACCGCGAGCGGGTGGACGCCTACTACCAGGCGCTGTGGCGCTCACACGTGACCGTCGACTTCGTCCACCCGGCCGCTGACCTGTCGGGATACCGGCTCGTGGTGGCGCCGAGCCTCTACCTGCTCACCGAGGCCGGGGCCAAGAACCTGCGCCGGTACGTCGAGGCGGGCGGCCACCTGTTCGTGTCCTACTTCTCCGGCATCGTCGACGAGCACGACGCCGTCCACGCCGGGCCGTACCCGGGGGCGCTGCGCGACGTGCTGGGCCTGTCGGTCGAGGAGTTCCACCCGCTGCGCGAGAACGAGACCGTCCGCCTGACGCCAGGGTGGGAGCTGACCGGGCGCGTCTGGTCCGAGCGCGTCCGCCCGGCCGGGGCCCGCGTGCTGTCGAGGTTCGCCGCAGGGCCGGACGCCGGGCACCCCGCCTTCACCCGCCACGACCTCGGGGCCGGGGCCGCCTGGTACCTGGCCACCGGCGTCGCCGACCCGCGTCCCGCGCTGGCCGAGGCGCTGGACGCCGCGGGGGTCGAACGGCCGCGCGACCTGCCCGAGACCCTGGAGGTCGTCCGGCGGGCCGGGCACCTGTTCCTGATCAACCACGCCGACGAGCCGGTGACCGTCCCTGGCGTGACGGGCAGCGGCGTCCTGGACGGGGCCGAGTACGCCGGCGCCGCGACCGTCCCGGCCGGCGGGGTCACCGTGATCCGGGAACGCCGACCGGACCGGGGGCCGCGGCGATCTCGCCTGGAACAGGGACCGCGGGCAGGGTGAAGACGAAGCGGGTGCCCTCGCCGCGCTCGACGTCCAGGCGGATCTCCCCGCCGTGGTACTCGACGATCTTCTTGCAGAGGGCCAGCCCGATGCCGGTGCCCTCGTACTCCCCGCGGTTGTGCAGCCGCTGGAAGATCACGAAGATCTTGTCGGCGAACCGTGCCTCCACGCCGATGCCGTTGTCGGCCACCGCTACCTCCCACATGTCGCCGGCGCGCTCCGCGGTGATCTGGATCTGCGGCGGGCGGGCGGGGGAGCGGAACTTCATCGCGTTGCCGATGAGGTTCTGCCACAGCATGGCGAGCAGGGCGGGGTCGCCGACGACCTCGGGCAGCTCGGACCTGACCACGACCGCGCCGGTGTCCTCGGTCAGCGACTCCAGGTTGGCCAGCGCCTGGTCGAGCGGCCGATCCAGCGGGACGGGCACCCGTTCGGCGTCGTCGCGTCCCACCCGGGAGAAGGTCAGCAACTCGGCGATCAGCGACTGCATGCGCTTGGCGCCGTCCACCGCGAAGGCGATGTACTCATTGGCGCGCTCGTCGAGCCTGTCGGCGTAGCGGCGCTGCAGGAGCTGGCAGAAGGCCGTCACCTTGCGCACCGGCTCCTGCAGGTCGTGCGAGGCGACGTAGGCGAACTGCTCTAGCTCGGAGTTGGAGCGGCGCAGCTCGTCGGCCTGCTCCTGCAGCAGCCGCTGGGCGTCGCGCGACACCCCCAGCGCCTCGGAGATGCGCCGCCGCATCGCGTCGACGTCGGAGGCCAGCGTCGTCAGGTCCTTCGGCCCCCGGATGTCGATCTCGTGGCTGAAGTCGCCGTCCGCGACCCGCCGCGCGGCCGTGCCCAGCCGGTCCAGGGGACCCAGCACCGCGTACCGGAGCAGGAGCGCCACCGCGATCAGCGTGATGACGAACATCACCAGCACGCCGGTGAGTACCGTGTTGCGCCACATGCGCGCCTGGCCGATGTCGGCGGTGGCCCGCCGCTGCGCCAGCGTCAGGTTCGCCGTCTGCTCGTCCATGGCGGCCTTGATGCGGTCGAACAGGGCCTTGCCGTTCCCGACCTGTGCGGGGTCGGTCGTGCCCGGCCCTCGGGTGCGCACCGTCTCGATGGTGGGGCGGGCGTAGGCGGCGCGCCAGTCGCCGGCCCGCAGCTCAACGGCGTCGAGGTCGGCGAGCAGCGGGCTTCCGGCGAGCGAGCGCCGCAGCTCCGCGACCGCCGTCCGCTCGGTGACCTGGCCCTCGTCGAAGCCGTCGGCGAACTCCCGCCGCCCGCTGACGATGTAGCCGTGGACGCCGGCCTCCTGGTCCAGCAGGGCGCCGCGCAGGCGTTCGGCCCACAGCAGGCCGGGGGAGATACGCGTGGTCATCTGGTCGAAGGTGGAGGTGCTGCGGCTCAGCGCCCAGGTGCCGAGCACCGCCGAGACCGCCAGCAGCACCGCCATGATCGCCAGCGTCATGGTGAACCAGGAACGTGTGCTCAGCCGGGGCCCTGCGGCGGCACGGCCCTCGCCGGAAACGCCCACGTGTCCTCCTTGCTCCATCGCCCAGCTGCCATGCACTTACCGAGGAATGCCTGGTCTAACCCGCCTTGCGGCACTTGTTGGCCGGTGCGATGTGCCGCCCGCTCGTGTTATCCCATTGACGGAGTGAATCCTCACTCCGTAGCTTGGGAGTCATGACAGAGACACGGCGCAGAGCGCCGGGGATGACACCGGAACAACGGCGCGACATGATCGTCAAGGCGGCGCTGCCGCTCGTCGCCGAGCACGGAGCCGCCGTGACCACCGCGCAGGTGGCCAGGGCGGCCGCCATCGGGGAGGCGACCATCTTCCGGGTGTTCGTCGACAAGGACGCGTTACTGGACGCCTGCGTGCTCCAGGCCCTCGATCCCGCCCATGCGCTGCGCGAGATCGCCGAGGTGCCGCTCGACCAGCCGCTCGCCGCCCGCCTGGCCGAGGCCGCCGAAGCCCTGCGGGCGCACCTCGACCGCATGGGAGCGGTCATCGGAGCCCTGCACGCCACCGGCCGGGCCGGCCGTCCCGGTCCCGGACGCGACGCCGCCGGGGACGGGCGGCGAGGTGGAGGCGAGGCCGTCGCCGCAACAGGACGAGGCGGGCCGGATGCCGGGAGGGGGAGAGGTGAGGCGGATGCCGCCGGGGCGGGGGATGGGGCGGGCGCCGCCGGCGGCGGGGATGAGCCGGGCGCCGTCGAGGGGCGGGACCGTCCGGCCGGGACCACGGGCAGGGAGGCGTCCGTCGCGCGGACCATCGCCGCCGTGGCCGAGCTGTTCGAGCCCGAGCGCGCCTCGCTGCGCCTGCCGCCCGAGCGGCTGGCGGCCATCTACCTGAGCATGCTGTACGCCCGTCCCGGGCTGGGCGGCGGTGACCGCGAACCGGTGCGCGCCGAAGAGCTGGCCGAGGTCTTCGTGCACGGCGCCCTGGCCTGAGCCGTTCGCGCGGGGAGAACGCCCGGCGCTCCGAGCCGTCCGTGTCAGGAGGCGGAGGGCTGGGCGGACTCCAGCAGCTCGAGGGCGAGGCCGAGCGCCGCGTCCTTGCGCTCGTCGTCGGAGAGCTTCTCGTCCTTCAGCACGAACCAGGCGGCGTGCAGCGTGAAGATCGCCATGGAGCACCGCAGCCGCTCGTCGACCTTGGCGCCCTCGTCCCACAGGACGCCGCTGAGGGTGGTCATGAGGTTGCGCATCTTGTCGAACTTCGGGTGGCCGCGCAGCGCCGTCTGGTTGCGCTCCATGAACCGCATGAACGCATGGTGATGGCCGCTGTAGACCTCGGCGGCGTAGCGCCGGATGAGCTCGCGCCGGCTCTCGATCGTCCGGGGCTGCTCCTTGGCCCAGGCGACCAGGCGTTCGATGGCCGCCCGCCGGTCCTCGGCAAGGCTCGCCACTATGTCGTCCTTGGTCTTGAAGTGGTAGTAAAGTGCCGCCTTGGTCACCCCGAGCAGCTCGGCGATCTCCCGCAGCGAGGTCGCCTCATAGCCCTGCTCGGTGAAGAGCTGCAAGGCGATCTCCTGGATGCGGGCCCGCGTGTCGGTGTGTGGCCTCATATGTCTTCAGACGCTCCCTGGTCCCCTATTTAACTTGACGGCCGGTAAGTAGGCACTCTACCTTGGGCAGTATAGTCACTAGCCGGTCGGCAAGTAAGTAACCGTTCACCAAGGGGGCGCAAAGAATGACGGAGACCGAGGCCGAGGCAGTTCCCGGCCGCCGGCGGGAGGTCATGGTCGTCCTGCCGGGGCTGATGCTCGCGATGATCCTGGCGATGCTCGACAACATGATCGTCGGTACGGCGATGCCGCGCATCGTCGGCGAGCTCGGCGGCCTGACCCATCTCTCATGGGTGGTCACCGCGTACGTCCTGGGGACCACCGTTTCCACCCCTATCTGGGGCAAGATCGGCGACCTGTACGGCCGCAAGACCATCTTCTTGTCGTCGATCGCGATCTTCATGGTCGGTTCGGCGTTGTGCGGCATGGCCGGGTCCGACCTGTTCGGCGGCACCGGCGACGGCATGATGGAGCTCATCGGCTTCCGCGCCCTTCAGGGCCTCGGCGCCGGCGGCCTGATGGTCAACGCCATGGCCATCATCGGCGACCTGGTGCCGCCCCGTGAGCGCGGCCGCTACCAGGGCATCATGGCCGCCATGATGTCGCTGGCGATGGTCGCCGGCCCGCTGGTCGGCGGGTTCATCACCGACCACCTCAACTGGCGCTGGGCCTTCTACGTGAACCTGCCCATCGGCGCCATCGCGTTCATCCTGCTCGTCTTCCGGCTGCACCTGCCGAAGTACCGCACCGAGCACCGCATCGACTGGCTGGGCGCGGGCCTGCTCGGGGTGGGCATCACCGCCCTGGTGCTGATCACCACCTGGGGCGGCAACGAGTACGACTGGGGCTCCTGGCAGATCCTCGGCCTGGTGGCCATCGCGGTGGTGTCGCTCGCGCTGTTCATCCCGGTCGAGCGCCGGGTCGCCGAGCCGATCATGCCGCTGCACGTGTTCCGCGACCGCAACTTCACGCTGATCTCGCTGATCGGCTTCCTGCTCGGCTTCGCGATGTTCGGCGTGATCAACTTCCTGCCGCTGTTCCAGCAGACCGTCCAGGGCGCCTCGGCGACCAATTCCGGCCTGCTGCTCCTGCCGATGATGGCGGCCATGATGGTGGTCTCGCTCTTCGTCGGCCAGGCGATCACCAAGACCGGCAAGTACAAGATCTTCCCGATCGCCGGTGGCGCCGTCATGGTCGTCGGCATGTGGCTGCTCTCGCTCATGGACGCCCACACCGCCCGCTGGGAGACCGGCCTGTTCATCGCCGTGCTCGGCCTCGGCATGGGTGGCCTGATGCAGACCACGATGCTGATCGCGCAGAACAGCGTCGAGCAGAAGGACCTGGGCGTGGCCAGCAGCGCCTCGACCTTCTTCCGCTCGATCGGCGGCTCCTTCGGTGTGTCGCTCTTCGGCGCCATCTTCAACAACCAGCTCACCTCCAACCTGACCGAGAAGCTCGGCCCCCAGGCGGCGCGGATGGCCGAGAGCGGCGGCGGCCGGCTCGACCCCGCGTCGCTGGCCCGGCTTCCCGCCCAGGTGCGCGAGGGGTTCCTGGACTCGCTGGCGTCCTCCATCTCCAGCATCTTCTTCTGGGCGATCTTCTTCGCCGTGCTGGTGCCGGTCCTGTCGGCCCTGATCAAGGAGATCCCGCTGCGCAGCGGGCCGCCCGCCCCCGGCGCCGGTCCCAAGGACGGCGACCAGACCCCGGCGGCGACGCCCGTGGCGGCGTTCGACTGATCCGGCGCGACGCCTGACGGCCGTGACCCCCGTGGTCACGGCCGTCAGTACGTTCGGCGAGGGCACGGGGGTGGGCGTCCGGACGAGGGCCTGCCTTCCGCCCGGCAGGAGTTGTGCTGGAGATTGCACCTTTTGTGGTGCTTCATCGGCTTTGGTCGGGTAGGGGACTCGTGCCGGGGGTCCCAGGGCTGATCATGACCCCCGGATGACCCGACGACTCGGACGCGGAAGTTCGGCATGACGACACGAGACGGAAGACGCGTCGTGGTGGTGACCGGCGCCAGCGGAGGCATCGGACGGGCGACGGCCCGCCGCTTCGCCGCCAGGGGCGACGCGGTCGCGTTGCTCGCCCGCGGCGCCGACGGACTGGAAGGCGCCGCCCGCGATGTGCGCGAGGCCGGAGGGGCGCCGCTGGCCATCGAGACGGACATGGCGGACCACGACCAGGTCGAGGCGGCGGCCGGCAGGTGCGAGAGTGAACTTGGGCCGATCGACGTCTGGGTGAACGTCGCCTTCTCCTCGGTCTTCGCCCCGTTCACGCAGGTCTCACCGGAGGAGTTCCGCCGGGCGACCGAGGTGACCTACCTCGGGTTCGTGAACGGCACCCGGGCCGCCCTTGAGCGGATGCTCCCCAGGAACAGGGGAGTGGTCGTCCAGGTCGGATCGGCGCTCGCCTACCGGGGCATCCCCCTGCAGTCGGTGTACTGCGGGGCCAAGCACGCCATCCAGGGCTTCAACGAGGCGCTGCGGTGCGAACTGCTGCACGACCGGAGCAAGGTCAAGGTCACGATGGTGCAGATGCCGGCGGTCAACACCCCGCAGTTCGACTGGGTGCTGTCGCGGCTGCCCGGCCATCCGCAGCCGGTGCCGCCGATCTACCAGCCGGAGATCCCCGCCGACGCCATCGTCTACGCCGCCGACCACCCGCGCCGCCGGGAGTACTGGGTCGGGGGGTCGACGGCGGCGACGCTGATCGCCAACGCGGTGGTCCCCGGCGTCCTGGACCGCTATCTGGCCTGGAAGGGCTACTCCTCCCAGCAGACCTCCACGGTGACCCGCCGGTTGCCGCCCAACCTCTGGCGGCCCGCGGACGCGCCCCCGAACACCGATCAGGGGGCGCACGGATCCTTCGACCGCAGGGCCAAGAGCCGCAGCGTCCAGGTGTGGGCCTCCCAGCACCACGCGACCCTGGCCGCGGCCCTGGCGGTGGCCGCCGGTGTCACCGCCCTCGCCTGGCGGGCCGCCCGCCGCTAGTGGGCGGAGCGCTGCGGCTCGTGTCCTCGCAGGGCGGCGGGTAGGGGGAGCCCGCTGTCGCGCAGTTCCCGCACCCGCCGCACGGCCGCTCCGACCTCGCGTGCGACCAGCAGGGCGACGAGCCAGGAGATGCCGGCCGAGGTGAGGCAGAGCGTGCAGAAGGTGCCGGTGAGGATGGGCTGGGCGATCACCAGGCCGACGCCGGTCAGGGCCAGCACGGCGGCCGTCAGGCCGAGCAGCACCACGATCCAGGGCCGGTCGTGCCAGCGCCGCCGTCCGCCCGACAGTTCCAGGACCGCCTCCACCAGATAGGCGGCGGCGCCGAGGGTCGCGTCCGACACCGGGAGCACGCGGGAGACGGCGGAGGTGAGCACCTTGCGGGAGCCGTCCCCGAAGATGGGGTCCCATACGGAGTGCACCACTCCGTACTGGAACAACGCCAGATAGACCGAGATGGCGCACCCGCACAGGGCGAGGGCGGCGACCGGGATTCTGCTGCGGAAAGAACTCGGACCTTCAGGCACGCCGAGGCCCCTACCCGTGCCGGGGCCGGGCAAGCCCCGCGCCTTCCTTCCGGCCGGCGTCCCGTGCGGGGAATGGCGGGAAAGGCACGGAGCTTTCCCGGATGCGCGCGCCGCCACGTCCACGCCGACTCGCGACCGGTCGGCGCGGCGTGATTTCTTGTGCCTGCGACGGTGCCCGCTTCCTTTCCGGAGGAAAACGCTCCACCGGCCGGCGTGGATCATGGAATTCACCCCTGCGAACCATGTGTCGCCGCCATTAGTCTTGGCGGCCGACAACACGGATTTACAAGGGGTGGTATGTCCAGTAAGCAGATATTCATCAAATTCGCTGTCCTTGGTGTCGCCGTCGCCTCGCCCACGCCGCTCGCCGTGGCCGGCGCCTTCGCCCAGTCCGCCGCAGCTCCCTCTCGCGCCGCCCACGCCCGTCCGGCGGACGTGACCCGGCAGAGCGTCATCGACCGGGCCAAGACCTGGAACCCGGGCACCCCGCAGCGGGTGCCGTACAGCCAGGGCAAGTACCACAACGGCTACCGCACCGACTGCTCCGGCTACGCCTCGATGGCGCTCGGGCTGAGCGCTCCGGGCCTGAACACCGTGGCCCTCGCCTCGCCGGGCGCGAGCAGCCCGATCGCGATGTCCGAACTGCTCACCGGCGACCTGGTCATCGACGCCATCGGCGACAACAACAACCGGCACGTCGTGATCTTCGAGCAGTGGGCGAACCCCGGGCGCACGTCCTACTGGGCCTACGAGCAGCGCGGCGGCTACGGAACCGACCATCGCGTCCTCACCTACGGCCTGCGGCCGGGCAGCGAGTTCCATGCCCGCCGGCCCCGGGTGTTCGGCGGCGGCGGGACCCCCGCTCCCGGAGGCAAGGTCTGGGTCGACACCTTCGCCGACGCGACGGGCTACCGCGAGCCGAACACCGGCGACCCGCAGGGCACGCTCGACAAGGGCACCAACTACGTCTACTGCCGCGTCCGGGGCGCCGAAGTCCGGCACGGGTCCGCGTTCAACCACTGGTGGCTGCGCACCGACCTCGACCGGACGAACCCCGGTAAGAACGGCCGCGGCGCCTACGTTTCCGCCTATTATCTCGCCAAATGGGGCAACGACGAGGCGAAGGACAATAACGGCAGAGATATCCCGAACTGTTGAGCATTCCGTGAACACCGCGTATTCACCGGGTTGACCGGCGGCGTCGCTCGATAACGGAGAGAAGAGGTGGACGGCGGCAGAACGGCCCGCCGGTCGAATGACCGGCGGGCCGTTTTCCGTGCCGGCGCCGCCTGCCTCGAGGGGAGGAGGCCGCGCCGTCGGCGGGTTCCCGGGTCAGCGGGTCCACTGCGGGTCGCGGCCGAGGTGGCGCAGCAGCTCGGCGGTGGCGTCGTCGGCCGGGTGCGGGTCGAGGGCGGGGGCGTAGGCGAAGCCGCGCAGCGGCTCGGCGAGGACGCGGGCCACCGGCAGCAGGCGCTCGGACAGCTCGGCGTCCAGAGGCGACGGACGGCCGGTGGCGACCGCGATGTCCCAGGCGTGCACGGCGGCGTCCAGCGCGGCGGCGCCGACGGCGACCTCGGCGGGCAGCGCGCCCTGCGGCAGTGGCGTCGGTACGGCCTCCGCGCCGGGCGCCACGGTGGCGAAGCCCCGTGCCGCGACCTCCAGGGCGCTTTCGAGCAGGTCCTTCGGGTCGCCGGGGGCCTGCGCCGCCGGGTCGAACGGGTTCTCCTCCGGACCGCCGGCACCGGTGATCGCGGCGGCGTAGGCGCGCTGGTCGCCGGCGGCGTGCCGCAGCACCTGCGCCACGTTCCACTGCTCGCACGGGGTCTTGGCGGCCCAGTCGGCCTCGGTGACCCCGGCGGTGGTCGTGCGCAGCGCGTTGTGGGCCTGCTCCAGCAGCGACCAGGACGTGGTGGTCATGCGAAACCTCCGAGTTAGAGCGGAACGGATCGTTCTGTTCAAACTATATCGGAACGGAGCCTTCCGTTCAAGCTAGAATGGGCGCATGGAGCCCACGACAGCAGGCATGAGGGGACGCAAGGCCGAGGCCGCCCGCAACGACCGCACGATCCTCGACGCCGCGCGAGCGGTGTTCGTCGCCGACCCCAAAGCGCCGATCTCGGCGGTGGCGCACGAGGCGGGCGTCGGCGTCGGCGCCCTGTACCGGCGCTACGCCGGCAAGGAGGAGCTGCTGCGCACCCTCTGCGAGGACGGCCTGCGCCGGTTCACGGCGATCGCCGAGTCCGCGCTGGCGCGGGACGGCGACGCGTGGGAGGCCTTCACCACGTTCCTGCGCGAGGTCGTCGACTCCGACGTGCACTCGCTGACCGTGCACCTGGCCGGCACGTTCACCCCCACGCGGGAGATGCACGAGCTGGCCGCGCACGCCGGCTCGCTCGCCGGGCGCGTCGTGGACCGGGCCAAGGCCGCCGGCGCGCTACGGCCGGACGTGGTCGCCGAGGACATTCCGATGATCTTCGACCAGATCACCGCGGTCCGTGCCGGCGGCGCCGATCGCACCGCCGTGCTGCGCCACCGCTATCTGACCATGCTGCTGGACGGGCTGCGCGCCGGCGCGCCGGCCACCCCGCTGCCCGCCTCCGCGCCGACCGGCGAGGAGCTCGGACGGCGCTGGCGGCACGCCGAGTCATCCCGCTCCTCGCAGCCCCCGCCCCGCCGCTGACCGGATCCCCGGGTGCGCCCCTGGCCCGCCGGGACCGGGACGCCTGACCGGGTCGTTCTGGCCGGATGCGCTTCCTGGGGGTGATCACGTCGGGGGAAGCCGTGCGTGTCCGCCCGTGTGACGCCGGCGGTGCGTACTTTGTCGCATTTGTGCTCTTTTGATGTGGTATGTACCTTGTTGGGAAGCGGTATGCGTGCCGATGGTCCCACGCCGTCGTGCCCGTTGCCGTCCGTTGCCCACATCGCGCGTACCCGGCGGGACGGCGTCCCGCCGCGGGGACACGCCCGCCTCATCCACACCTCGCGGAACCGGGGACCCCCTTCGCGGAGTGAATCGGAGCACCGGCCCTCGAAGGGACGGACCCACAGGGCACTTCCGCCCGAACCCATCAGCCGACCCGGTAGGCGCGTGGAAGCAAGGAGCGAGCCCTTCATGCCCATCGACCGGCTTTCCTCGATCTTCTCCCACCTCAAGAACCGGCTGGACCTGTCCGGCGCGCGCCTCTACTCCGCCATGGCGGGGGTGATCGTGGCCGTGCTCGCCATCGTGGCGGCCGTCGTGGTGACCGGCCCGGCGGACGCCGCCCCCAGCAGCGCCTCCTCGGAGCGCCCCTACGGCCAGGACGTGTCCGCCTACGAGTCCGACCACGACTGGAACGCCAGCCAGGCGCAGTTCGGCATCATCAAGGCCACCGAGGGCCTGACCTTCCGCGACTCCGCGTTCGCCCGCCACTGGGCCGAACTCGGCAAGAAGGGCATCGTGCGCGGCGCCTACCACTACGGTCACCCCGGCAACGACCCCATCGCCGAGGCCGACCACTTCCTGTCGGTGGTGGACGCCCAGCCCGCCGAGACCGGCGACCTGCTCGTGCTGGACCTGGAGACCAGCGACGGCCGGTCGGTCGCGCAGGTCAACGCCTGGGCCAAGACCTGGCTGGCCCACGTGAAGGACGAGACCGGCGTCACCCCGCTGTTCTACAGCGGCTGGAACTTCGCCGACACCTACGGCCACGGCCTGGCCGAGTACCCCTTGTGGGTGGCCTACTACGGCAGGGCCAAGGGCGACGTCACCCCGCCCGCCGACTGGAAGAGCTGGGCGATCCACCAGTACACCGACGTCCCCATCGACCAGAACGTCTCCGCGCTGACCACCGGCCAGTTGCGCGCGCTCGGCCGCCCCTGAGCGACGGCGCCTCGGCAGGACCGGCAGGACCGGGAGGATCTCCCGGGCGGGCGCGGGTAGTAGCGTCTGCTCATGCGACTCGGCGTTCTCGACATCGGCTCGAACACGGTGCACCTGCTGGTGGTGGACGCCCACAGGGGCGCGCAGCCGCTGCCCGCCTACTCGCACAAGGTCGAGTTGCGGCTGGCCGAGCACCTGCACGACGGTGACGTCCTGTCCCCCGAGGGCGAGCGCGAGCTGCGCCGCTTCGTCGAGGACTCGCTGCGCATCGCCGAGGACAAGGGGGTGGAGGACATCATGGCCTTCGCCACCTCGGCCGTGCGGGAGGCCGCCAACGGCGAGGAGGTCCTGGACCGCCTGCGGGCCGCCACCGAGATCGACGTGCAGGTGCTGTCCGGGCAGGACGAGGCGCGGCTGACGTTCCTGGCGGTGCGGCGCTGGTTCGGCTGGTCCTCCGGGCGGCTGCTGGTCCTGGACATCGGCGGCGGCTCCCTGGAGATCGCCTCCGGCATGGAGGAGGAGCCCGACGTGGCGATCTCGCTCCCGCTGGGCGCCGGGCGGATGACCCGCCAGTGGTTCACCGGCGCCCCGCCCCCCGCCGAGGAGGTGCGCGGCATGCGCCGGCAGGTGCGCGCGCAGATCGGCAGGGTGGTGGGCGATGTGGTGAAGTACGGGCACGCCGACCACGCGGTCGCCACCTCCAAGACCTTCAAGCAGCTCGCGCGCATCGCCGGCGCCGCGCCCTCCAGCGAGGGGTCCTATGTGAAGCGGGTGCTGCGCCAGGATGACCTCTCCCACTGGACCGGGCGCCTGGCCACGATGGACAACGCCCAGCGGTCCGGCCTGCCGGGCGTCTCCGCCGGTCGCGCCCCGCAACTGCTCGCCGGGGCGATCGTGGCCGACGCGACGATGGACCTGTTCGAGGTCCCCGAGGTGGAGATCTGCCCGTGGGCCCTGCGCGAAGGGGTGATCCTGCGCCGCCTGGACACCATGCCCGGCGCCTGAGGTCCGCGATCACGGCCGCCGGGGTCACCGTGCCCGGCGGTGTGCGCGATCGCTCCGCGCACACGGGAGAATCGATACGTCCACCTGCGTGATGAAACGTGTGACCATGTCCGTCCCGGGCACGGTGTCCACCGCGGCGGCACAAAAGGAGGAACGGCGATGATGGCGCTCATCGGAGCGGTCTACACGCTGCTGGTCGTCCTGGCGCTGATGGGACTCGCTCTGGTGCTGATCGCCGTGATGGGGCTGATCTCGCTGGCGCTGCTGGCCTCGACCACCAGCCCCGAGCCCGAACTCGGCGCCGACGGCCGCCCGGTCCCCCGCACCCCGGCCGCCGCCCCCGAGCCGTCCGAGACCTCCGAGCCGTCCAAGGCTCCCCGGCCCTCCGAGATCCCTGCGCCCTCCGAGGCTCCCACGCCGTCCGACGCCGCTCCCAGGCCGTCGAAGGTCTCTGAGCCGTCCAAGGCTCCCCGGCCCTCCGGGACTCCTGAGCCGTCCGAGGCTCCGAGGCCGTCCGAGGCTCCTGAGCCGCCCGCCCGCGGTCCGGTGCCCGGCGTCCCCGGGCGCGGCGCCGGGGGAGGGGGGACGACGCCGGACGCCGGAGCAGGCAAGACGGTGGGGGAGGGCGGGCAGCGGCTGTCGTGGCCGTTCGGGATGCCCCGGCCGGGATGGGTGCCGCACGGAGTGGCCTACGCGCGCGACGCATGGCTTTATCCGCTCCGTCGCTACGGCGAAACCGCTCAAAAGCTGATAGGACGGTAGTCGCGCTAGATCATCTGGAGGATCGCCATGCGGACAAGACCCCCATTCCGCGCCGACCATGTCGGCAGCCTGCTCCGTCCCGCCGCCCTGCTGGAGGCGCGCGAGGCCTTCGCCGCCGGCGCCATCCCCGCCGAGCGGCTCAGGGAGGTCGAGGACGAGGCGATCCGCGAGGTGGTGCGGGCCCAGGAGGAGGTGGGCCTGCGCTCGGCGACCGACGGCGAGTTCCGCCGGGCGTCCTGGCACATGGACTTCATCTACCGGCTCGGCGGCATCGGCCAGGCCGCCGACGAGCGCATCAACGTGCAGTTCCGCAACGAGCAGGGGGTCATCGAGTTCGCCCCCGCCGCGCTGCGCGTCCACGACCGGGTGCGCCTGGACGAGACGATCTTCGGCGACGACTTCGCGTTCCTGCGCGAGCAGGCGACCACGGCCACCCCCAAGCTGACCATCCCCTCGCCCAACATGGTCCACTACCGCGGCGGGCGCGCCTCCGTCGACCCGGCGGTGTACGGCGACATGGAGGCGTTCTGGAGCGACCTCAGCGCCGCCTACGCCGAGGAGGTCCGCCGGCTGGCCGCGCTCGGCTGCACCTACCTGCAGTTCGACGACACCAGCCTCGCCTACCTCAACGACCCCTCGCAGCGCGCCGAGATCGCCGAGCGCGGGGACGACGCCGAGCACCTGCACCTGCGGTACATCAAGCAGATCAACGACGCCCTCGCCGGCAAGCCCGAAGGGCTGTCGGTCACCACGCACATGTGCCGCGGCAACTTCCGCTCCTCGTGGGTGGCCTCGGGCGGCTACGACTTCGTGGCCGAAGCCCTGTTCGGCGAGCTGGCCGTGGACGGCTTCTTCCTGGAGTTCGACGACGAGCGCTCGGGCGGGTTCGAGCCGCTGCGGTTCGTGCCCAAGGGCAAGGCGGTGGTCCTCGGCCTGGTCACCACCAAGCGCGGCGCGCTTGAGTCCAAGGACGACCTGAAGCGGCGGGTCGAGGAGGCGGCCAAGTACATCGACGCCGACCAGCTCTGCCTGTCGCCGCAGTGCGGGTTCTCCTCGACGGTGGAGGGCAACTCCCTGACCCGGGAGGAGCAGTTCGCCAAGCTCCGCTTGATCGTCGAGACCGCCGAGGAGATCTGGGGCTCCTGACCGCCCCGGCGGCCGCGAACGGCCGGCGCCCGCGACGGACGCCGGCCGCGTCTCCCCGCCGCCTGGCCCGCCGCGTGTGCCCGCCGCGTGTGTCGGCCGCGTGTGTCGGCCGCCCGCGTCGGCCGCCCGCCGGGACGGCGGGGAGGTCACAGCTCCTTGAGGAAGCCGCCGTCCACCGCGAAGTCGGCGCCGGTGGTGCTCGCCGAGCGCGGGGAGGCCAGCAGCGCCACCATGTCGGCGACCTCCCGCGGCTCGACGAGCCGGCCGGTGACCAGCTTCATCATCTGCGGCGCGACGGTGTCCATCACGGTGTCGCGGTCGGTGCCGGCCTGCGCGGCGATGATGTCGGCCGCGCCGCCCTCCTCGGTCCACCAGGCGGTGCGCACCGGCCCGGGGGAGACGGTGTTCACCCGGACGCCCCGCGGGCCGTACTCCTCCGACAACGCCTTGGTCAGCGTGTTGAGCCCCGCCTTGGCCGCGTTGTAGTCCACGTTCATCGGCGCCGGCTGGCGGGCGCCGCCGGAGGAGACGGTGACGATCGCGCCGCCGCCCCGGGCGACCAGATGCGGGATCGCCGCCCGGATGGCCCTGACCGCCGCGAACAGGTTGAACTCGAACATCTCCCGCCAGTCGGCGTCGGTCGGCCCCTCGAAGGAGAAGCGCGGCAGGCGGGCGCCGGGGGGCGGGCCGCCGGCGTTGTTGACCAGGATGTCCAGGCCGCCGAACCGCTCGACGGCATGGGCGACCACCTGCGCGGGGGCGCCGGGGTCCATCAGGTCGGCCGCGACGTGCGCGAGGCGGGGCCCGGCCAGCTCCTCCAGCTCCGGGCCGCTCTTGCGGGAGGTGGCAACGACGCGCGCCCCCTCCTCCAGCAGGACGCGGACGACCGCCAGGCCGATCCCCTTGGAGGCGCCGGTGACGACGGCGACCTTGCCGGAAAGCTGCAGATCCACGATGAGATTCCCTTCGTCGGTGTGACGCCCACGAAGGTAGTTCGAACGCCCGTGCGAGGACCGGCGGCGATCGGCCCTGTCATGCGAGCGGCTTCCGGACCTCGCGTTCGCGCCGGCGGCGGGCACCAGCGCGCCGCCCGCCCACGCAGGTCCGCCCGCCCACGCAGGTCCGCCCGCCCACGCGGGTCCGTCCGCTCACGCAGGTCCGTCAGCGGAGCGGGGCCGCCTCCACCCGGTGCTTCGACAGGTGGGCGAGCACGGCCTGGTTGGCCTCCCAGCCGTCGGGGAACTTCACCGGCACGTTGAGCTGCACCGTCTCGGCGGAGGGATGGGCGTCCAGCAGTTCGGGGATGCCCGCGCGGGCCACGACGACGCACGCGTGCCGGTGCCGCGAGGTCAGCACGCACAGCCGCCCGGACTCCAGATGGAAGGCGGTGGCGTCCCTGCGTCCCGACAACGGGTGCAGGATGATCGTGACGTCGTACTCGCGGCCCTGCAGCCGGTTGGCGGTGTCCACGGTGACGCCCTCGGGCAGGCCCGCCGCCTGGATCGCCGCCACCTGGTCGCGGTGCGCGGCGCCGACGGCGACCCGGTCGGCGGTCACCGGCCGCTCGCCGCGCTCGGAGAAGGCGACCGGCGCGCGTTGCAGCAGCCGGGTGGCCAGCACGGCCACCGCCTGGACGGCCTCGGCGTCAGTGCGCACCGTGTGCCGGCTCGGCAGCTCGTACAGCGCCCACCCCGACCGCGCCGCCTCCTCCAGAGCGTGGTCGTAGGCGGTGCGCATGCCGTCGGCGGTGTACGCCAGCCGCCGTTCGCCGGGCGCGGTGCCCGCCCGGAATCCCGTGAACGGGTAGAACGCCTCCGACACCACCGGCGCCGCCGAGGCGGGCAGCCGCCAGGACACCGGCAGCCGGTGCACCGGCAGGTCCGGGTTGTGCCGCAGCAGCACCGCCACCGCGCTCTGCAACGGGTCCCAGGACAGCCCGGCCCAGCGCTCGCCGTCCACGACCGAGAACGGGTCGAGCTGGCCGGGGTCGCCGACGAACAGCGCCCGCTCGAACAGCCCGGCGACGCGCAGCAGCTTGTCCGAGCGCATCTGGTAGGCCTCGTCCACGATCGCCCACGGCCAGGTGCGCCCGCCCGCCCAGGCCCACTTGTCCGCCGTGGCGACCACGACGGCCGGGTCGCCGAGGTCGGGCAGTTTGGTGCCGATGGCCGCCTTGCCCTCGACGCGCCGCGGCACGGCGTAGTCGGCGGCGGACAATCTGCCGACGGACAGGCCCGGGTGCTCCTCGGCCAGCCGGACGATCAGGTCGTCCACCTGCTCGTTGGTCTGCGCGACGATCATCAGGGGGTCGCCGGTGGCGGCCAGGTGGCCCGCCGCGCGCACCACCAGGGTGGACTTGCCGGCACCGGGCGGGGAGTCGACGACCACGCCGCGGTGCCGGGGCAGGTCGGCCAGGACCGCGTCCACGACCTGCGCGGCCTCCTGCGCGGGCGGCTTCGCCGTGCTCATGACCATTCCTCGTC
Organism: Sphaerisporangium sp. NPDC004334; assembly: GCF_053602655.1. Lineage (NCBI taxonomy): Bacteria > Bacillati > Actinomycetota > Actinomycetes > Streptosporangiales > Streptosporangiaceae > Sphaerisporangium > Sphaerisporangium sp. NPDC004334. Next base: position 38,458 of record NZ_JBSGDZ010000025.1, on the reverse strand, counting down.
GGGTTCCTCATCGGAGGGCGGCTCGTACTCGGGCGGGGGACCGCCGTGCGTCCACGGGGTCTCCTCGGGCGGGGGCAGGGCGGCGGGCGGCTGGAAGTCGTCCAGGAGGGCGGCATAGCACACCCGCTCGCCGGCGCCGGGCACCGCGCCGGGCGTCGCGGCCATACCCCGCCCCATTCCCTTGACGATCTTCAGCGTGACGTGCTCGCCGTCGATCGCGACCAGCTCGGCCTGCTGGCCGCGCCGCTCGGGCGTGCCGAGCCGAGTGCCGGGGGCCAGGCGCACCGGGTCGGTGGTGCGCACGGTGACCAGCGGCCGGAGCTTGCGCCCCCGCCCCTCGCCCTCGGTGCGCTCAGGGTCGGCGTGGGCGACCGTGCCGGTGAAGGCCTCGCCGGTCAGCCGGTACCCCGCCATGACCAGCGGGTCGTCGTAGGCGCGCTGGGCGTCGTAAGAGGCCTGGGCCCGCTCCATGCGGGCCAGCCGCGAGGCGGCGCCGACGGCCCCGTCGCGTCTGGGCTGCGGCGGGGCGCCCTCGGCGAGCTGGGCGGCGAAGGAGGTGAACGCCGCCCGGTCGGCCTCCCAGCGGCCCGCGCAGCCCGGCCCCGCGGGCAGCGCCGCGAGCAGGCCGACGGCCCGCCACATCAGCCGCCAGGTCGGCTCGAGCTGGGAGCGCACCGCCTCGCGCACCCGGGCCTCGGCGTGCTCGGTGCGGGTCTCCTCGTAGGCGCGGATGGCCGGGGCGAGCACCTCGGCGTCGAAGCCGGGGTCGCTGGCGGGGCCCGCGGGCGGCCAGATCAGCGGGTCCTCCGCCTGCCTGGCGGCGGCCGCGCCGGTCATGCCGGGCGGCGGGTCGATCCAGCCGATCAGCGAGGCGAGGTTGGCGTCCTCCAAGGCGCTCTGCCCGGTCGCCCAGTGCAGCGACAGCGCCTCGGTGGCCGCCGGCATCAGCGACGAGCCGGGGTGGCGGCCGCGCTGGGCCAGGAAGGTGAGCCACCGTCCGAGCAGCGGCACCGACGCGTGGACGGCGTAGGGCCCCTCGGCGCGGCGGAAGCGGGTCGAGCGGCCGAGCAACTGCACGAACGCCGCCGCGCCCCGGTTGGGGACGATGAGCTGCGGGGCGTCGACGCACCGCTCGTAGGGCTCGGCGCCGCGCCGCTCCACCGTCTCGGTGTCCTTCTGCAGGCTCTCGATGTAGGGGAGCAGGAGTTCGGCCAGCTCGGCGGCGAAGGCGAATCGCAGGTCGCGGTCGCGGGGCTGCGGCACCACCAGCAGCCGCGGGTGGGCGGGGTCGGTGCCGGCCATCGCGGCCAGCGGCGCCGCCGCCTCGCCCGCCAGCCGCAGTGGGATGAGCACCATGGGACGCTCGGACAGGTGGACGTGGCGCACGGTGGCCAGCCGCTGCGCCGTCCCGTCGCGCAGCGCCCGCAGCCGTGCCAGGGCCGCCAGCGTGCTCACCGGGTCTCCGCCCGGCCGGTCACCGAGCCGCCCTTGGGAGCGGGATGCTCACGAGACCTCCGCGTAGATGCGGTCGGCCAGCCGGAGCAGGCGGGCGATCTCCTCCTGGCCCTCGCCCGGTGGGAGCGAGCCGTCGGCCAGGCCGAGCGCCTCCGGCACGGTGGCGACCCCGCCGAGCGCGTCGCGCACCTGCCGCCCGAGCAGGTCGGTGGACCCCTCGGCCGCGGCCTCGTCCCGGCAGAACAGGCACAGGTCGCAGGTGGACAGGCAGTCGGGCGCGTACCGGGCGCCGACGCCGCGCACCGCCTCGCGCAGCTCCGCCACCGGGCGGGTGGGCGCCCCGTCGGCGTCGCGCGCGAGGTCGAAGGTCAGCCCGGGCGGCAGCGCGTCCACGATGCTCCCGACGCGGGTCATGCGGGCGAGCTGGCGGCGCAGCACGGCGAGCTGGCGGCGGACGTCCACCAGCGTCGCGGCCGGCCGGTTGGCGAAGTTCTCCGGGCACACCAGGACGACCTCGTGCGACACCCGGCCGGGGTCGTGGCCGAGCTCTTGGAGCATGCTCCTCAGCGCCAGCACGTACACCGCGGCCTGGCGGGCGGCCGCCGCGACCTTGTCCGGCTCGGCCTGCCCGTCGACGACCGCGAAGGACTTGATCTCGATGATGTGGAACCGGCCGCCGAGCTGGAAGGCCACCACGTCCGGCTCAAGGTAGGCGCTCTGCCCGGCGATCTCCAGCCGCAGCAGCGGGTGGTCGTACAGGGTGCCGGCGTCGTCGCGGTCGCGCGCCGCCCGGTCGAGCAGGCCGCGGGTGTGGGAGTGGCGCAGGTGCGCGGAGGGGTTGCCGCCGACGTCGCCGAGGTCGGTGTAGGCGGCCTGCGCGATGGGCAGACCGAGCAGCTCGCGCAGCATCCTCAGCAGTTCGGCGCAGCCGCTCTCTTTGACCAGCGCCTCGAACGCGTTGCCCCGGGTGATGGCGAACGGCGACTGGCCGAAGGGCGCGGGGAAGCCGAGATGGGTCGCCGTCGCGTCCTTGTCGATGCCCGCGGCGTCCAGCACGGCGCGGCGCGCGCACCCGGGGTTGGCCGCCAGCGCGGCGATGGCCCGCGCGTCGTGGGGACGCGGCGGCACCGGGCCGCGCAGCCTGTCGAGTGGATCCACCTCACGCCTCTCTTTCCTCACGCCGTGGCCACCCGCAACGTCGCGCCTCCGAACAGCCGCTCGGCGTCGGCGAGCCGCTCGCGGGCCCGGCCGGCGATCTCGGCGCGCGCGGCGGCGTCCGCGGCGGCGTGCACCTCCAGCTCGGCGCGGGCGGCCCGGACGACGTCCGCCGGGTCGGGCCCGTCGAAGCCCTCCCCGAACGGGCCTGCGGGCGTCAGGACGTCCACCGGCGGCAGGCCCCGCGTACGCGGCCCGCCGCCGGCGCCGGGGATGTTGTGCGCCAGCCGCGCCAGCAGCCGACGGGCGCCCGGCGGGGCGTGCCCGCCGGCACCGGCGCTCCGCTCGACGTGCTCGGCCACCCGGATCGCCGTGGTCAGGAAGTCCACGCGCGGGCTCAGCGGGCCGATCACCCGCCGCTCGAGCGGCCAGGTACTGACCGCGAGCAGCCCCCGGGAGGCCGACAGCCGGTCGGTGAGCGCGGCGCACAGGTAGTAGGGGCGGGTGAACGGCGCGCCCCGGAATGAGCGCTCCTCGTCGCGGCGCAGGCTCGTGAGCTGGGAGCCGCGGAGCGAGCCGGCGCGCAGGGCGGTGTGCACGGCGACGACCACCCGGGCCGCGGCGGGCACGCCGAGCAGGGTGAGCGCCTGGTGGACCTGCTCGCGGATGGGCAGCAGCGAGCCGGGGGCCGGGTCGCCGCCGGGCGCCTCGTCGTCGGCCAGGGCCTGGTCCCAGGCCTGCTCGGCCCGGCGCAGCTCGGCGCGCAGCGATCTGGCCAGGACGTTCTCGCGGGCGCGCACGGCCCGCCTGATCTCGCGGCGCAGCGCGTCGATGCGCCGCTCGAGATCGTCCAGCCTTTCACTCACGCCCGGAGCGTACCAGTGGTTCCCTGGAGTTCCAGGGATTTCCCGCATTCACCCGCGACCGGCGTGGCATGAGCGGTCACCGGACTCGCGGTCGGCGAAGCGGTGATCGGGTTCGCACCCCGCGCCGCGATGGCGCTCCCGCCGGCCGCCGCCCGTGCCCGCGATGTCCCTGCCCGATGTGCCTGTCGCGGCCGGAGTCCGGCCGCGACAGGCATGGTGAGCCGAGTCCGTGCCCGGCGGCGGGCCACGCCGGGGAGTGCCGGGGGAGCGCGGCGGGCACGGGCTCAGCTCAGCGGGCGGAAGTAGGTGCCCGGACGCTCGTCGCCGAGGCGGGCGCCCACGCAGCGGTAGATCCGGACGCCCTCCTTGAACGCCTCGGGGCTGGGCGGGAGCGCCGAGACCATCCACTTGCCGGCGGCTATGTTCCTGGCCGCCCCGTACCTGGATCGCAGCAGCACCGGCAGCGAGCACAGCTTCCTCACCACCGGGTGCTTCTCCAGTTCCGACAGATCGGCGGTCACCCCGTCAGGTGGCAGCGGGGCGACGGCGAAGGTCTCCCACGTGTGCGCCTCCTCGCAGCCCCGGCGCTTGATCGACACGTCACCGGTGATCACTACCATGCCGCCCCAGCACTCCGCCTCGCGCCCGCAGGCCGCGTTCGCGCCCGGGACGGCCGCCGCCGCGCAGGAGACGGTGGTGGTCGCCACCCTCCCGAACGCGCCGCCCGCCGGCACGCCGGTCGAGGCGGGCGAAGCGGCCGCCGGAGTGCCGGCCGCGCCGCTCGGCCCTGACGGCGTCGTGGCGCCCGGGTCGCGGCCCTCCCAGATCATGATGGCCGTCCCGGCGGTGAGCAGCAGCGCGAACACGCCCGCCACCGCCAGGTACAGGCCCGTCTGCGCGTGCTGCTTCGGCGGAGGCATCGTCGCCAGCGCGTCACGTCCGCGCGCCACGGAAGCGTCTGCCCGGCCGCGTGGCCCGGACGCGTCGGCCCGTCCACGAGAGCCGGGCCCGTCAGGCCCGCCGCGCGGTCCGGTCGCCTCCATCCTCCTGCCGTCCGGACCGGTGGCCTGCGCGCGCGTCCCTGGCCCGGTCATCTCCGGCCTGCCGGAGGGGCCTGTCCCCCCATCCGGGACGCCGGGTACGGGCGGGCCCGGACGGGCGCCCGGACCGTACGAGTGGGACGGCCGTTCGCCCGGGGCCGAGTGGGGCAGGGAAGTGCCGTGTCCCGTAGGCGCCGCGCCACGGGAGCCGGTGGACGGCAGGAGCCGCGCGGGGAGCGCCGAAAGGGCGTCCCGCAGGGCCGCCGCCGAGGGGATGCGCAGCCGCGGGTCGGTCGCCATCCCGGCGCGGAGTACGGCGGTCAGCTCGGCCGGCACGCCGGGGATCTCCGGGATCGGCCGCCGGTGCATCGCCATGATCATCGCGAGGTTCACCACGCCACCCTCGGGGAAGCGCGGCGGCCTGCCGCTCAGCAGGGCGTACAGCGTGGCCGCCAGCGAGTACACATCCCCGGCCGGGCTCGGCGCGGCCAGCTCGAAGGCCTCCGGCGGCCCGAAGGCCGGGGTGAGCGACTCGCGCGTCACCGACATGTCGCCGTCGGCGTGCGCGGCGGCGGCCAGCCCGAAATCGGTCAGCGCCACCAGGCCGTACCCGTTGACCAGGATGTTGGCCGGCTTGACGTCGCGGTGCAGCACCCCGGCCGCGTGCGCGGCGGCCAGCGCGTCGCCGATGCGCACGCCGATGTCGCGCACCTCCGCCGGGCTCAGCGGACCCTCCGCGCGCAGCCGGTCGGCCAGCGACCCGCCCGGGCACAGCTCCAGCACCATGTACGGGCGCCCGTCGGTGAGCACCCCGGCGTCGTACACGTCGGCGACGTGCGGGTGGCCCGACAGGGCCCCGGCCGAGCTGACCTCGCGCATGAACCGGCGCCGGTCGCGCTCGGAGAGCAGCACCCGGTTGTCGACCTTGAGGGCCACCTCGCGGCGCACGGCCAGCTGCCGTGCGCGGTACACCACGCCGAAGCCGCCCTGCCCGAGGACCCCGACCACCTCGTAGCCCGGCACCTCCGGTGCTCCAGGCTCGGCCACCTTCCACCTCCAGCAAGGTCAGAGAGCGGCACACTATCGGAATGATCCATGCCATATCGGCCAGGTATCACGCTGTGGTACGCGACAGGGGACCGGGCGCGTCCGGCAGGACGCCCGCCGGACGGGTTCCCCCGGCAGCGGTACGTGACGGTGAAGTGGCCCTATGCTTTCCGGCATGGCGACCGTGGCGGGCAACGTCGGGCGAGATCCGGACCGGCGCCGGGCGCTGCTGGACGCCGCCGACCGGGTGATCCGTCGTGAAGGCCCGCACGCCTCGATGGCCGCGATCGCCGCTGAGGCGGGAATCACCAAGCCGATCCTCTACCGCCACTTCGGCGACAAGAGCGGCCTGTACCAGGCGCTGGCCGACCGCCACGTGCGCAGTGTCGTCAAGCTGCTGCGGCCGCGGTTCGCCAAGGCCGGCGCCGGCCTGCGCGTCCGCGCCCGGGCCACCATCGAGACCTACCTGGACATGATCTCGGCCAACCTCGACCTCTACCGGTTCCTGTTCCACCGCGCCGGCGCCGAGGACAGCCGCACCCACACCCACATGGCGGCCATCGTCCGCAACCTGGGCGAGGAGCTCGGCGCGGTCATCGCCGCCGACGGCACCGTCGCCGACCCGGTGCGCGCCCAGATCCTGGGCCACGCCTTCGTCGGCATGGTCCAGACCACCGGCGACTGGTGGCTCGAACACCCCCAGGTAGACCGCTCCCAGGTCGTCGACACCCTCACCACCGCCGTCCTCGCCACACTGACCAGCACCTTCCGCGAGCCGTCCAGCGCAGGCACGGCGGCCGAGGACACGGACGACTCCGACTCCGCCGACCCGGCGACCACCGGCCGTTCCGGCTGAACACCCTTGGAACCACCCGGTCCGCCGGAATCCGGGCCTCTAGTTGGACGGGATCGCGTCCACTATCTCGATGGCCTTCAAGTCGGGCTGGTGGATCAGCCTCTTGCGGAGTTCCTCAGGAAAGCCGCTCACGACGAACCCGTAGAGGACGCCCTCTCTCGCGCGCGAGCGGAGCTCGCCAAGGTCCAGCCCGAATCGCCGCAAGACGGATTGATCACCTGGCTTGAGAAGCGAGACCCACTGCCGGAACTTCGGCACCAGCGTCCCGGGGGCACCGAATCCGCATGAGTCGAATCCTCTGACCGCGCAGGATGAAGAATCCCAGGAGATGGGCTTTCCTCCGTGTTCTCCGGGGGACAGCAGAACCACGTCGAACCCGTCCGGCCAGTACCGGGCCGCGGCCTCCTCCGTCATCGGTTCCCGCAGCTTCACGACGGCACTGACGACCGTCCGGGGCCCTATGCCCTTGAGCTGGGATTCGACGAGGTCCAGATCGCCAGGATCCGTGTTGTCCACGGCGAGCGCCTCGAGCGCCCCCGTCATCCGCCACGGCCGCAACGGGGGCATGGTCACGCTGCCGAGATATCCGAACTTCAGCCGGTAGTCCCACATGGCGCGGAACGAGGCGCCCTCCGGCCATGGGGATCGCTGCTCGAGCGCTACCGAGATGGACACGCCCGTCATGTTCGTCTCGACCACCTCGGGCTCGAGAGTCTCGAACGGCACGCGGTAATCGGGATTGGCGACGGCCAACGCGTTCACGACCACCAGCCGAGACCGGCCGGGGTCGACCGAGAACAACCAGGTGGTGCCCATGGGAGTGCACCCGACAGCGCAGATGGTGACGCCGGCGACCACGACTGCCAGCAGTGAGGCTTTTCTCGACCGTGAACGCGCCACCATCCGTACAGCCCTCCACGATGACCATCGACAATGGGCGGAGGAGAACGGACCGCTCCCCGCCACCACATCGACCCTGGGAACCGATCAGTCCAGGGGATGCTTCCGCCCCTTCTGGCTGGAGCCGCGCGAGCACCCTACCGGGCGGACAAGGGGCGAGCCGGCCAAGGAACTCGGCCGTCACGGGTCCGCCCGAAGGACGCGACGCCACCCATGAGCACCACGCTCGGGTCGTGGTCGCGGACATGCCCGGCCTCTGTGGGGGGCCGGGCATGCGGTCGCGGAGACTGGGGGTCAGTGGGAGCCGGTGAGTTCCACCTCGTGGACGCGGGGGTCGCCTTCGTCGGCGTAGTACTCCGACGGCTTGGTGGCGTCGGGGCCGTCGGCCAGGTTGGCGGCGCGGGCGATCAGGGTGCCGGCGACCGCGACGAGGACGTTGACCAGCAGGGCGAGGAAGCCCGCGTAGACCGTCATCTTGGTGTCCAGACCGAGGTTCGCCAGCGGGTAGGCCGAGCCGCCGAAGTGGGCGTGCTTGGTCGCCGGGTTGGGGATGCTGTAGAGCATCAGCATTCCGGCGGCCATGCCCGCCACCCAGCCGGCGATCAGGCCGCCCCGGTGGAACCACCGGGTGTACAGGCCGAGCGCCACCGACGGCAGGGTCTGCAGGATGATCACGCCGCCGATGAGCTGCAGGTCGATGGAGAACTGCGGGTCGATCAGCAGGATGACGAGCACCGCGCCGACCTTGACCACCAGCGAGGCGATCTTGCTGACCGCCGCCTCCTGGGCGTCGGTGGCGTCCCGCTTGATGTACTCCTTGTAGATGTTGCGGGTGAACAGGTTCGCCGCGGCGATCGACATGATGGCGGCGGGGACGAGAGCGCCGATGCCGATGGCGGCGTAGGTCACGCCGGCGAACCAGTCGGGGAACATCTTGTCGAACAGCTGCGGCACGATCGTGTTGACGTCGGCCTTGCCGTTGGCCGTGATCGGCTTGATCCCCGCCGCGATGGCCATGTAGCCGAGCAGGGCGATCAGGCCGAGCAGCAGGCTGTAGGCCGGCAGCGCGGACATGTTCCGCTTGATCACGCCGCGGTTGCGCGCCGCCAGGACGCCCGTGACGCTGTGCGGGTACAGGAACAGCGCCATGGCCGACCCGAGCGCCAGCGTGACGTACTGCAGCTGGTTGTTGGGGTTCAGCAGGGTGCCGTCGCCGGGCGCCGGGGTGGCGGCGAACTTCGCCTGGGCCGCGTCGAAGATCGAGCCCCAGCCGCCGAGCCGGGTGGGGATGTAGAAGACGGCCACCAGGATCACCAGGTAGATCAGCGAGTCCTTGACGAACGCGATGAGCGCGGGCGCGCGCAGTCCCGACTGGTAGGTGTAGGCGGCCAGGATCGCGAAGGCGATGATCAACGGCAGGTCGCCGGTGACGCCCATCGTCTTCAGCACCGCCTCGATGCCCACCAGTTGCAGCGCGATGTAGGGCATCGTCGCCACCAGGCCGGTGATCGCGATCAGCAGCGCCAGGGTGGGGGAGCCGAAGCGGGCGCGCACGAAGTCGGCCGGGGTCACCATGCCGTGCACGTGCGCGACCGACCACAGCCGGACCAGGAGCAGGAACACCAGGGGGTAGGTCACGATCGTGTACGGCAGGGCGAAGAAGCCGGTGGCCCCGGCGCCGAACAGCAGCGCGGGGACGGCCACGAACGTGTAGGCGGTGTACAGGTCGCCGCCCACCAGGAACCAGGTGACCCACGAGCCGAACTTGCGGCCGCCCAGCCCCCACTCGTCCAGGCTCGCCAGGTTGTCCGGCCGCCGCCAGCGGGCCGCGACGAACCCCATGCCGCTCACGACCAGGAACAGGACGGCGAAGACGACGATCTCGGTGACGTGGCCGCTCATCGCCTGTCCCTCCTCTTGCCCGTCTGGTACACGATGGTCGTGGCGGAGACGCCGAGGATGATGAAGGCGAGCTGCAGCCAGTAGAACAGCGGGAACCCGAACAGGCGCGGCTCGTCCGCGTTGTACAAAGCGGGGATCAGCGGTATCACGATGGGCACGAGAAGCAGCCAGTTCCACGGGCTGCGATCGCCGCGGACCGGGCGCTGATCGCTAGGTGGCGTGGTCAACGCACTCTCCTAGGGAGAAGAGAGACGTGACTAGCCTGATGGGGCTAGTCATTCGGTTGACCGGTAAGCGTAATTACGCCGGGCGGTCGCGCGGATCACGAATCGCCGAACGGACTTGTTGGCGCGCCGAGTGGTGACAACCTGTCAGGCGGTCCGGTCGGCGGTGGTTCGAGGCCGGTGACGGAAAGCCGGGTTGTGACCGATATCCCGGCTTCCGGCCCAGGTATACCGGTCTCAGGGCGGCAGGTGGGGGAGGACGATCGCCGACGGGTGCGCGGGATCGTGGAAGACCTCCTGGTCGGCCGGGACCGCCCGGTGCCCGGTGCCCAGCGGCTCGCCGGTGCCGAGGTTGCGGGCCAACCGCGGGTAGGCGCCGCTGGCGATCTGCACCCGCACACGGTGCCCCCGCTTGAAGCGGTGCGCGATCGGCCAGAGCTCGACCTCGACCCGGCGCACGCCCTCGTCGTCGGTGGCGGGCGTGCCGGGCACCAGGCGGCGTACACCCTCGCAGACGTTCAGCGAGGTGCCGTCCGGATGGACGTCGCACACGCGGACCACGAGGTCGGTGTGCTCGGTGCTGGAGCGCAGGTACACCTCCGCCGTCACCGGGCCGATCAGGTCGGTGTCCTCGCCGAGCGCCTCGCCGGTGTAGGCCAGCACGTCCGAGCGCGCCTCCAGGCGCCGGTTGTCCCGGGGCGCGGAGTTGCCGAGCAGCGTCGGCCCGCCGACGACGGGAGTGGGGCGGGCGGGGTTGTAGCGGTAGCGGTCGGGGCCGGACTGCGCCGGGTTGGCCGGCGCCAGCGCCCGTCCCGGCTGCAGGTGCCAGCGCACCTGTCGCATGCCGGGCACCGGCCAGTCGCGGTAGTCGCGCCACTCGCCCGCGCCGGTGACGAACACCCGCACCGGGCTGGCGCGCAGACCGGTGGTGTCGCCGAGCAGGTGGGCGCGGAACCACGCCAGCGCGTCGAGGTTGGCGATGCGCCCGTGCCGCACGTCGGCGTGGTGCCAGGGCCCGATCGTCAGGTACGGCTGGCGCCCGGCGGCGCGCATGGCGGCGTAGTCCTTCAGCTGCCAGGGCAGGAAGACGTCGTACCAGCCTCCGGTCATCGTCACCGCCGCGTCGACCTCGCCCACCGTGGCCGAGAAGTCGCGCTTCTTCCAGAACGGGACCGAGGGGTCGGCGTGGTGGGTGAGCACCTCCTGGAAGAACGGCAGCGAACGCCCGGCGGCGAGCCTGTCCAGCTCGCCGAGCGGCCGGCCCGACAGGACGGCGCGCTGGGTGCGGCGCGGGGCGAAGAACACCGCGGCGCCGGCGAGCGGGCCGTTCATCATCGCGGTCAGCGTGCTCCAGCTCAGCGTGGCCTCCAGCGCGAACGAGCCCCCCACGTAGGCGGCGTCGCGGAACTGGGAGGCGGTCACCTGGGTGGCCATCGCCTTCAGGTCGGGGCCCGCGTACGGGGCGATGGCCCACTGGGCGTGCCCGAGGTAGCTCGGCCCGTGCATCGCGAAGCTGCCGCCGTACCAGGGCTGGGCGCGCATCCACTCGACTGTGGCCAGGCCGTCGTCCTGCTCGTCCAGCGGGGACGCCTCACCGCCGGACCCGAACCCGCCCCGGCAGCTCTGCAGGATCACCTGGAACCCCTGGCGCGCGAACGCCCGGCCGTAGGCGTAGCCGAACAGGCCGCGCCGGCCGTAGGGGGAGCGGATGAGGATGGTCGGCGGGGCGCTCACGCCGATCGGGATGTAGCGGTCGGCCAGCAGCAGGACACCGTCGGGCATGGGGACCCGCAGGTCCTTGTGGACGACCACCCGGTACGGATTCCTGCCCATGCGCGCTCCTCGATGTAAGGGAGACCTACCCCGATAGATGTAAGCAGCGCTTTACTCCCTGGTAACATGCTAGTGCTATGGGCCGGGACTCGCTGTGACGCAGGTCACCCGCCCGCGCGAACGGGCGGCGCGCCCATGCCGCCGACAACTGGCGGTGCGCCCCCGCGTGCCGCTAGCATTCAGCCATGCGAACCATTTCACCTGCTCGGTGGTGGCGCCGCTCATAGGCGGCGCGATTTTTCGCATTCTTTACCCACGGCCGCCCCGGGAGGCGGCCGATTTCATGCCCGCCCGGGGCCTATTGACAATGAGAAGGGCGAGGCAAGGTGGACACGAGCGGATATACCACCGCGGGCGGCATCGAGGTCGAGGTCACGACCGCGGACGTGCCCGAGTCCGTGCTGGAGGAGGTCGTCTCCTCCCTGGGCGAGCGTCGCGGCGGCGTGCTGTCCTCGGGCATGGAATACCCCGGCCGGTACAGCCGGTGGCACCTCGCCTACGTCGACCCGGTGCTGGAGATCGTCGCCCGCGGCCGCCGCATCTCGGCCCGGGCCCTCAACGAGCGCGGGCGCGTCGTGCTGCCCGCCGTGACCTCCTGCCTGCTGGCGGCGGGCAAGACCACCACCGAGCCGACCCTGGACCACGTCGAGGTGGAGGTCGCCGAGTCCGAGGACATCCTGCCCGAGGAGATGCGCAGCCGCCGCCCCACCGTGTTCACCGCGGTCCGCGAGGTGATCGCCGCCTTCGCCGGCGACGACGAGCACCTCGGGCTGTACGGGGCCTTCGGCTACGACCTCGCCTTCCAGTTCGAGCCCATCAGGCAGGCGCTCGAGCGCGCCCACGACCAGCGCGACCTGGTCCTGCACCTGCCCGACCGCGTCATGGTCATCGACCGCAAGCGCGAGACCAGCCGGGAGTACCTCTACGAGTTCACCGTCGACGGCGTCTCCACCCGCGGCCTGCGGCGCACCGGCGAGACGCTGCCGCTGCCGTCCGCCCCCGCGGCCCTGCCCCCGAACCCCGCACCCGGCGAGTACGCCGCCGTCGTCGAGGCCGCCAAGCAGAAGTTCCGGCGCGGCGACCTGTTCGAGGTGGTCCCCGGCCAGGTCTTCCACGCCCCCTGCGCCGACCCGGCCGCCTTCTACCGGGGCCTGCGCCTCATCAACCCCGCCCCCTACGAGTTCCTGTTCAACCTCGGCGAGGGCGAGCACCTGGTCGGCGCCTCCCCCGAGATGTACGTCCGCGTCCAGGGCGACCGGGTGGAGACCTGCCCGATCTCCGGGACGATCGCCCGCGGCAGCAACCCCGTCGAGGACGCCGAGGCGATCCGCACCCTGCTCAGCTCGGTGAAGGAGGAGTCCGAGCTGACCATGTGCACCGACGTCGACCGCAACGACAAGTCCCGCATCTGCGTCCCCGGCACCGTCCAGGTGATCGGCCGCCGCCAGATCGAGATGTACTCCCGGCTCATCCACACCGTCGACCACATCGAGGGCCGCCTGCGCCCCGAGTTCGACGCCCTGGACGCCTTCCTCACCCACATGTGGGCCGTCACCGTCACCGGCGCGCCCAAGACCTGGGCCATGCAGTTCATCGAGGACCACGAGGCCACCGCGCGGCGCTGGTACGGCGGCGCCGTCGGCTACCTCGGCTTCGACGGGTCGATGAACACCGGCCTCACCCTGCGCACCGCCCAGATCCGCGACGGCGTGGCCACGGTGCGCGCGGGCGCGACGCTGCTGTTCGACTCCGACCCGGCCGCCGAGGAGCGCGAGACCGAGCTCAAGGCCAGCGCCCTGCTCGGGGCCCTCGCCGCCGTCGGCGCGCCCCGGGCCGCCCCGCCCCGCGCCCGCGAGCGCGAGCGGGCGGGCCAGGGCATGAAGGTCCTGCTGGTCGACCACGAGGACTCCTTCGTCAACACCCTCGCCGACTACTTCCGCCAGCAGGGCGCCGACGTGATCACCCTGCGGCATGGCTTCCCCCTGGCCATGCTGGAGGAGATCGCGCCCGACATGGTGGTGCTCTCGCCCGGCCCCGGCTGGCCGTCCGACTTCGGCTGCACGGACCTGGTGGAGGCCCTGTACGCCCGCGACCTGCCCGTCTTCGGGGTGTGCCTGGGCCTGCAGGCCATGGTCGAGCAGGCCGGCGGCAGCCTGTCGCTGCTGCCGGAGCCCGAGCACGGCAAGCGCGGCCGCGTCGCCCGCGTGGGCGACAGCGCCCTGCTCGAAGGCCTGCCGCCCGAGTTCGTCGCCGCCCGTTACCACTCCCTGCACGCCAAGCAGCCGGGGGTCACGGGGTTCACGGTGACCGCGCTCACGCCCGACGGGGCCGTCATGGCCGTCGAGGACACCCTCAACCGCCGCTTCGGGGTCCAGTTCCACCCCGAGTCGATCCTCACCGCCGAGGGCGGCGCCGGGGCCCGCATCATCGCCAACGTGCTGAGGCTCTGCCGGCGGTGACCCCGCCGGAGCCGCGGCCCGCGCCGCCGGGTCGCGGCTGTGCCGGAGTTGGGTAAAGGGCGGGACGAACCTGGAGCCGGTGGCCGGCCCCGGCCGTAGAGTCCACAGGCGGCGCGGGCCGGGCGGCTGGGCGGGAAGCCGTCCGGCCCGCCCGGCGCATTCCGGCGGCGCCGCGGGGACCGACGAGCGGGGCGAGGTGGCCGATGGACCAGAACGACACCCTGCCGGTCCTCCCACCTCTTCCCCTCCCCGTACCGGCGGCGCGTCCGGCCCCCGCGCCGGCGGCGTCTCCGGTCCCTGTTCCGGCGGCGGGCGGCCGGCCGGCGTCTTGGGAGCCCGGCACGCCGGCCGCCGGGGTGCCGGACGCCGTGCGGGACGCGCTGCTCGCCCCGCTGGTGGACCACCACTGCCACGGCGTGCGCCGCGACGACCTCACGCGGGCCCGGTTCGAGCTGCTGATCACCGAGGCGGCCACCCCGGCGCCCCCCGGCACCACCCACTTCGACACCCCGGTCGGTACGGCCATCCGCCGCTGGTGCGCCCCCGTCCTGGACTTGGAACCGCACGTCCCGGCGGCCGTCTACCTCGCCCGCCGGGCCGAGCTCGGCGCCCGGGAGGCCAACACCCGCCTGCTGCGCGCCGCCGGGGTCGTGGCCTTCCTCGTGGACCCCGGCCACGGCGGCGGCGACCTGCTGTCGGTGGCCGAGATGGGACGCCTCGGCGGAGCGGCCGCCGACGAGATCGTCCGCCTGGAGCGCGTCGAGCAGGACGTCGCCCGCGAGGGCCTCACCTGCGTCGGCTACCTCGAAGCCCTAGAGGACCGCCTCGCCGCGCGCGCCGCGCGGGCGGTCGGGCTGAAGACGGTCCTCGCCCACCGCTGCGGCCTGGACTTCGCGCCCTCACGCCCGAGCCGCGGCGCCGTCATCGCCGCCGCGGCCCGCCGCCTGGCCGGTCCCGGCGGCCCGCTCACCGACCCCGACCTGCTGCGCCACCTGCTCTGGACGGCGGTGGACATCGCCCGCGAACGGGGGCTGCCCCTCCAGGTGCACACCGGCTACGGCGGCCCCCCGAGCAGCCTGGGCATCGGCCCGCACCGCTCGGACCCGGCGCTGATGACCGGCTTCCTCCGCGCGCTGCGGCCGACCGGCGTCCCGGTCATCCTGCTGCGCTGCTACCCCTACCACCGGCAGGCCGCCTACCTGGCCAGCGTGTACCCCCATCTGTACGTGGACGTCGGCCTCGCCCCGACCTCCACGGCATCGGGGTCGGCGGCGATCATTGGAGAGCTGCTGGAGCTGGTGCCCTACCACAAGCTCATGTTCAGCTCCGACTGCCGCGGCGTCGCCGAGATGTGCCACCTCGGCGCCCTGTACTTCCGTCGCGGCCTGGCCCTAGCGCTCGCCGCGCGCCTGCGCGAGGGGGAGTGGAGCGCCGCCGACGCCGCCCGCGTGGCCCACATGATCGGGTCGGGCAACGCCCGCCGGGTGTACCGGCTGTAGGCGTTCCATATCGTTGTGGCGTATATCCGGCCGAACCGCTATGCGCGTCGATCAACTCGCCCGATAATCGGGCCTGATGTCCGCGATAGAGATCCGCAGCCTGTCCAAGTCGTTCGGAGCGGTCCGCGCCGTCGACGACGTCTCCTTCACCGTGGAGCAGGGCACCGTCACCGGATTCCTCGGCCCGAACGGCGCCGGCAAGACCACCACGCTGCGCTGCCTGCTCGGCCTGGTCACCCCCGACTCCGGCGAGGCCCTCATCGGCGGCCGCCGCTACGCCGACCTGGCCGCGCCGCTCACCGAGGTCGGCGCGGTGCTGGAGGCGACCAACTTCCACCCCGGACGCACCGCCCGCGACCATCTCAGGGTGCTGTGCACGGCCGCCGGGCTGCCGCCGGCACGCGCCGGCGAGGCACTGGACCAGGTGGGTCTCGCCGACGCGGCCGGCAAGCGCGTGGGCGGGTTCTCCCTCGGCATGCGCCAGCGCCTCGCCCTGGCCACCGCCCTGCTGGGCGCCCCCAGGATCCTCATCCTCGACGAGCCGGCCAACGGCCTGGACCCGGCCGGCATCCAGTGGCTGCGCGGCTTCCTGAGGTTCCTCGCCGACGACCGGGGATGCGCGGTGCTGGTCTCCAGCCACGTCCTGGCCGAGGTCGAGCAGACGGTCGACGACATCGTCATCATCGCCCGCGGCCGCATGATCAGACAGGGCGCGCTGTCGGAGCTCACCTCCGGCGACCACGGCGTCAGAGTGGCTGCGGCGGAGGCCGAACGGCTGCGCCCCCGCCTGGAGGAGGCCGGCGCCACGGTGGAGTCCCCCGAGAGCGGCGTGCTGCTGGTCCGCGGCGTGCCCCCCGAGGTGGTCGGCCGGGCGGCGCTGGAGGAGGCGGTCGTGCTGTCGGAGCTGGTCGGCCAGCGCTCGGACCTCGAACAGGTCTTCCTCGACCTCACCGGCGACCCCGCCCCTCCGCCCGGCGGGGACGCGCTCCCCGTCCAGACCGAGACCCCTGGGGGAACGTCATGACGAGGCTGGTCAGGGCCGAGCTGCAGAAGGTCTTCACCACCCGCATGGTCTGGGGCATGCTCGCCCTGTCGCTGGGCTTCACCGCGATCGGCGTGGTCGTGCTGAGCGTCTTCTCCGGACAGCAGGGCACCCCTCCCATCACCGAGCCGCGAGGGGCGCTCAACCTGTTCAGCCAGGCGGGCGTCGGCCTGGTGTTCTCCTTCGTGATCGGCACACTGCTCATCACGGGCGAGTACCGCTTC
The DNA here is from genome assembly GCF_053602655.1 of Sphaerisporangium sp. NPDC004334. Lineage (NCBI taxonomy): Bacteria > Bacillati > Actinomycetota > Actinomycetes > Streptosporangiales > Streptosporangiaceae > Sphaerisporangium > Sphaerisporangium sp. NPDC004334. The sequence goes on along the minus strand of NZ_JBSGDZ010000025.1, from coordinate 21,956 downwards.
CAGACGATCACCCACACCTTCCTGGTGACCCCGCGCCGCGCGCGCGTGGTCGCCGCCAAGCTGCTGGCCTGCGCGGTGGTGGGCGTGATGTTCGGCCTGGCGGGCATCGTGCTGACCTTCGCGGCCGGCGTCCCGGCGATCCTGATCAAGGGCGGCGCGCTCTCGCTGATCGGCGGCGACGTGGCGCGCCTGTGCGCCGGAGTGGTCGCGGCCATGGCCCTGTACACCATCCTCGGCCTGGCCCTGGGCTCGCTGCTGCGCAACCAGGTCGCCGCCATCGTCGTCGGCGTCGGCTGGGTGTACGTACTGGAGAACCTGCTGGTGGCGCTGCTGCCGAGCGTCGGCAAGTGGCTGCCCGGCGGCGCCGCGCAGGCCGTCTACGGGGTGGCGGCGCCGCTGGGCGGCCATTACCTGCCGGCCTGGGGCGGCGCCGCTCTGCTGCTGGGCTACGCCCTGGCCTTCGCGGCCGTCGCCTCGGTCACCACCCTGCGCCGCGACATCACCTGACCGGCCTCACCTGCGCTTTCCCCTGCACTACGATGTGGGCGGCCACGAATACGGGGGAGAGGCGGGGCCCGGTGCGATTTCTCGGCGAGGTGACGGTGGAGCTCGTCAGGCACAGCGCCGCCGACTCCGACGTGGTGTGGGCGGCCCGGGTGTCCACGGCGGGCGAGCAGTCCCTCGAGACGGTCGGCCAGGACGCCGAGCGCTCACGCGGCCTGATCAACTACCTCATGCGCGACCGCCACGGCAGCCCCTTCGAGCACAACTCGATGACCTTCTTCGTCCACGCGCCCATCATGGTCTTCCGCGAATTCCACCGCCACAGGGCCGGCTGGTCATATAACGAGGAAAGTGGGAGATATAGGGAGCTTGCGCCAGATTTCTATATTCCTGGACGGGAGAGGAAGTTGGTGCAAGAGGGGAAGCCGGGGCGCTATCAGTTCGTCGAAGGGGACGACGACCAGCACAAGCTGGTGGCCGAGGCCATGGAGCGGTCCTATCGCGCCGCCTACGCCGCCTACCGCGAGATGCTGGAGGCCGGCGTCGCGCGGGAGGTCGCCCGGGCCGTCCTGCCCGTCGGGCTCTACTCCTCGATGTACGCCACCTGCAACGCCCGGTCGCTGATGCATTTCCTGTCCCTGCGCACCAAGGACGAGCGTGCGAGCGTGCCGTCGTTCCCGCAGCGCGAGATCGAGATGGTGGCCGAGAAGATGGAGGCCTTCTGGGCGGGGCTGATGCCGCTGACGCACGCCGCGTTCAACGCCGCCGGCCGCGTGGCCCCCTGAGCCGCCGGCCCGCGTGGCGCTCTTAGCCGCCTGCCACGAGATTCCGTGGGCCGCCGGCCGCGTGGACCCTCGGCCGCCGGGCCGCGCGCGCCTTCGCGGCCGCGGTCATAAGGCGGGCAGGACGTAGACCTCGGCTCCCGGGGGTAAGGCGCACGACAGGCCGCCGAGGCGGCGGGCGTTCTCGCCGCAGACGAACATGCTGATGTGGCGGCGGATGCCGCCGTACTCGTCGCACAGCCGCCGTTCGAGCTTGGGGTGGGTGCGGCGCAGGGTGGTGAGCGCCGCGCCGAGCGTCGGCCGTTCCTCGCCGGAGCCGGCGACCGCGAAGACGCGCACCTCGCTCGCTCCGCCGCCCCAGTGCCACAGCGTGCTCGGCAGCACGAATGTCACGAGCGTGACCGGTCGGGCCATGGGAGTCAGGGTGCCGCCGGGACGATGAGGAGGGCCGTGGAGCCGGGGGGACAGGACCGCCGGGTGACGGCGGCGAGCAGCGTGCGCCGCATGATCGCCCCTTCCTTTCGCGGTGCCGGGCACCCATCGCCGGTCCCCCGGCCGGCGTGGTGGCCCGATCGACGTGGTCGGCCGCTGCGCGCGGATCGGCATCATCGTGCCACGTTGTGCGGGTGCTCGCCGGGCTCCGCGGGATTTGGTCGATCGGTTCGTCCGTATCCTCCTGCCGTATCTGGTTGGCGGAGCGAAGGAGCCCGTCCCTCGGCCGGGCCGGGGTCGCGGTGGACGCGCGCCGGGGGCACGCCGTCGTGCTGCAGGCGGCGCACGGTCTCCTCGACCATGGCCGGCGGCCCGCAGACGTAGACCTCGTGGTCTGCCCAGGAGTGGAAGCGCCGCACCACGTCGGGCAGCGGCCCGCGGATGCCGTCGTAGGCGGGGTCCCCGGACACCACCGGCAGGATCCGCAGCCACGGGTAGCCGGCCTCCATGCGGATCAGGTCCTGCAGGTCGTAGAGCTCGGCGGCGGTGCGCGCCCCGTACAGCAGGTGGATGTTGGGGCGCAGGCCCGAGGCGATGACGTGCTCGACGATGGCCTTGACGGGGGCCAGGCCGGTGCCGCCGGCGACGCAGAGGATGTCGCGCGGGGGGTCCTGCCGGGGCGGGGTCATGGTGCCGACCGGCGGGCCGAGCAGCACGGTGTCGCCGATGCGCGTGTGGGAGACCAGCGCCGTGCTGACCCAGCCGCCGCGCACGGCGCGCACGTGCAGCCGGATGGTGTTGTCCGGACGGGGCGCGTTGGCGATGGAGTAGCTGCGCCACACCCGGGGCCAGCGGGCGACCTGCACGTCCACATACTGTCCGGGGACGAAGGTCATCGGCGTGCCCGGGCGCAGGGTGATCACGGCGATGTCGGGCGTGCGCAGCTCGTGGTCGACGACCTCGGCCAGCCACCAGGCGGGGGAGACCCCGGCGTCGGCCTCCGCCGCCTCGATCATGATGTTGGCCGCGGTGGTGTAGGCGGCCACCCACGCCGCCTCGACCTCGGTGGTCCAGGCGTCGCCGCAGAACCGCCGGATCGTCGCCATCAGCGCGTTGCCCACGGCGGTGTGGTGCTCGGCGAGCACGCCGTACTTGCGGTGGTCCCGGCCGAGCTGCCCCAGGTAGGACCCCAGGCTGTCGGGGCTGTCCAGGCTCCACACGATGCGGGTGAGCGCGGCGAACAGCCGGTCCCGCTGGAGGTCCATGGCGGGAGGGAACATGCACCGGAGCTGCGGGCTCTCAGCGAACAGCCGCCCGTAGAAGTAGGCGACGGCCCTGCCCATGACGGGCTCGATGGCGGAGAAGCTTTCCTTGATGAGACGCGGATTTAACGACATTTCTTGACGCCACCCTAAATGACCGGATTTCTAGCCGATCTTGTTGTTCCACCTCCCAGACGGTCCGGGTCGTGAGCGTCCGGCGGCCCCGGCGCGTCCGATCGCTCGAAATGGAGTCTTCCATTCCCACATGAGCCTCACAACCGTTTCACCACAAGGTGACGTGAAAGGGAACTGTTCGTAATCGATGAGTGATTACCCGTAATCGGCGATCCGGAAATAGGGGAAGAGATATGAAAAGGAGTCGCATTCACTTTTACCTGCCATTCCTGGTGACCGAACAAGCCTGGTCAAGACCCGTGCGTCCCGCTCCGCGGCTCCGTGGCGTCCCCACCGGACGGTGGTCGCCGGCCGGCGCGAGGATGACCCCCGCCGGACGGTCCTGCGTGATACTGATGGGGCGAACGGGACAGAAGATGCGGAAGTGACGTGACTGATACCGGGATACGTGACATACCCGAAATGTTGTGCGCCATGATGGGTGCGCCACTGCAAACGGGCTGGGTGCCGCTGCGGCTCAGCGGTACGACCTTGCGCGAGCCCCTGGAGACCGCATGTCCCGACCACTGATCGGTATCACCACCTACTTCGACGCCGCCCGCTGGGGCACCTGGGTGCGCGAGGCGGTGCTGTCGCCTCCCGCCTACGCCAAGGCGGTGGACAAGGCCGGAGGCGCCCCGGTGCTGATCCCCCCGCTGAGCCTGGGAGCGATAGACGGCTACGTGCGCGGCCTGTCCGGGCTGATCCTGGCCGGCGGAGTGGAGGTCGACCCCGCCTCCTACGGCGAGGAGCGCGAGGAGCGGGTGGAGGAGCCCGAGCCGCGGCGCGACCGGTTCGAGATCGCGCTGGCCGGGGCGGCCATCCAGGCCGGCATCCCGGTCCTCGGCGTGGCCCGCGGCATGCACATCCTGAACGTCGCGCTGGGCGGCACGCTCATCCCGTGGCTGCCCGACGCGGTGCACCACGAGCGGCACGCCGCCTCGGCGCCGCACGTCCTGCAGGTCAGCGTGTCCAGCAAGGTGGGCAAGGCCGTGGGCGACCGCATCGAGGTGGCCATGCCGCACCACCAGGCTCTGCGGCGGCTCGGGGACGGGCTGCTGGCCATCGCCTGGGCCGACGACCAGATCATCGAGGCGGTGGAGCTCCAGGGCCACCGGTTCTGCGTGGGCGTCCAGTGGCACCCCGAGCGCGCTGACGACAACCGCCTGGTGGACGCCCTGGTCGAGGCCGCCATGCCCTGACGCCCCTGTGGGGGCGCCGCGGCGTCGGCGAGCGAACTCGGAGGGCGTCGGAAGCGCGCCTGTGGGGCGTCAGAAGCTGCGGGGCAGGCCGAGGACCTGCGTCGCCAGGTAGTTGAGCAGAAGCTCCTCGGTCACCGGCGCCACCCGGCCGACGCGGGCGTCGGCGAGCAGCCGGGCCACCGGGTACTCCAGCGAGTAGGCCATGCCGCCGTGGGTCTGGAAGGCGTGGTCGGCCGCCTCCCACGCGGCCTGCGAGGCGGCCAGCTTGGCGATGTTGGCCTCGGTGGCGCACGGCAGCCGCCGGTCGAACAGCCACGCCGCCTTGTAGAGCATCAGCCGGGCCAGCTCGATCTTGGCCTTGACCTGCGCCAGCGGGAAGGCGATGGCCTGGTTGGCGCCGATGGGGCGGCCGAACACCTCCCGCTCCTTGGCGTAGGAGACCGCCACGCGCAGCGCCACCTCCGCGCCGCCGAGCGCGCTCGCGCCGAGCAGGATGCGCTCGGGGTTGAGGATGTCCCACAGCACCAGGGCGCCCTGGTCCACCTGGCCGACCACGCTGGTGGCCGGGAGGCGCAGGTCGTCGATGAAGACCATGTTGGACGGGGTGGTGTTGGCGCCCATCTTGGGGATCGGGCGGTAGGACAGCCTGCCCGCCGCCACCGCCTCGGGGACGTCCACCAGGAAGACCGTCAGGCCGTTGGTGCGGGGCTTGGCCTCGGCGGCGGGGATGGTGCGGGTCACCAGCAGCATCCGGCTCGCCCGCTGGACCCCGGTGATCCAGATCTTCTGCCCGTTGACCACGTACTCGTCGCCGTCGCGGCGGGCGAAGGTGGAGATGGCCAGGGAGTTGGACCCGGCGTCCGGCTCGGTGAGCGCGAAGCAGGTCTCGGCCTCGCCGGTGGCGAGCTTGGGCAGCAGCTCCGCCTTCTGCCCGGCCGTCCCGTGGCGGGCCAGGGTCAGCGCGCCGAAGCCGGGCGTCAGCACGTAGGTGAACGCCGAGCCGCCGGCCGAGCCGGAGGCCGACAGCGTCTCGGTGGCCACGGCGAGCTCCAGCAGGCCCTGGCCGCCGCCCCCGTACTCCTCGGGCACCGCCAGGCCGAGCCAGCCGCCCTTGGCCAGCTCGGCCCAGATCTCCTCGGGCCACCGCTTCTCCGCCTCGCAGCGCTGCCAGTAGTCCATGTCATAGCGCGCGCAGATCGCGGCGACGCCCCGCTGGACCTCGCGGGCGCTCTCCGGAAGCGTGAAGTCCACCTTGATCACTCCTATCCCGTCGGCCGCCCATGGTAGAACGCCGTTCGGTGCGCGGGCGAGGGGGCCGCGCCGCGGGAACAGGATGATCGGCGGGACGCGCCGCCCACGCGCGGGCGAGCGGGCGGACGGCGCGGCCGGGGGAGCGGTGGGTCAGCGGCGCGGCCGGCGGGCGTGGTAGACGAAGGCCGGCGGCACGTTGCCCCAGACGGTGCGGCTGGGCACGACCTCCTCGAACGCCTCCAGCAGGCGGCGGCGGAAGCGGATCGCGGGCGGCAGCGTGCGGGCGTGCACGTAGGCGAAGGTGGTGAAGGCCCCGTCGGGGGCGAGCGTCTCGGTGATCGCGCCGAGCAGCCGGTCCTGCAGCCGGGCCGGGAACGCCGCCCAGGGGAGGCCGCTGACCACCGCGTCGACGCGGTCCAGGCCGTGCTCGGCGAGCAGGCCGGGCAGGGTCACGGCGTCGGCCACGATGACCTTGGCGCCGGGGTGGCGGTCACTCAGCCGAGCGGCGAGCGCGGGGTTGATCTCGATGGCCAGATGGTGCCCGCGGCCGTCCAGCCGCCGCTGGATCTCCTCGGTGAACACGCCCGTCCCCGGGCCGAGCTCGACGATGACCGGGTCACCGCGCTCGGGCACCGGCGCGGAGACGGCCCGCGCCAGGCGGCGCGAACTGGGCGCCACCGCCCCCGTGGTGCCGGGCGCCTTGACGAACTGCCCGAAGAACAGTGCTGCATCGTTGGCCATGGCACTGACATTAAGCCCCAAAACGGTCCGCTCGCTTCCGCCGTCCGGCCGATCTCATGGTCCCCTGGAGGATGCCATCTCCGCCTTGAGGAGGATGCCGTCTTTGCCGGAAATATGCCCGTCTCGCCGCCTGGGCGGCGCGGAGGACCGCGGCCCCACGATACGGCCACCGCGAGGCGCGCCGCGCCCGGACGGCACGGCTCGCCCCCGCCGCCGCTCGCCGTCGCGCCCGGGTAGGGTCGGCACCAGGTTCGCGAGGGGAGAGTCACGGGTGAAATCGGCGGAGGACCGCATCTGGACGGTTCCGAACATCCTGAGCATGCTGCGGCTGCTCGGCGTGCCGGTCTTCCTGTGGCTGGTGCTCGGGCCCAAGGCCGACGGCTGGGCGCTGGTGCTGCTCATGCTGGCCGGCTTCTCCGACTGGCTGGACGGCAAGCTCGCCCGCGCGTGGAACCAGACCAGCAGGCTCGGCCGGCTGCTCGACCCCGTCGCCGACCGGCTGTACATCCTGGCCACGCTCATCGGCCTGACCCTGCGCGAGGTGATGCCCTGGTGGCTGGCCGCGCTGATCATCGGCAGGGACGTGGTGCTCATGCTCGGCGTGCCCATCCTGCGCAGGCACGGCTTCGGCCCGGCGCTGCCGGTCCACTTCCTCGGCAAGGCGGCCACCGCCTGCCTGCTGTACGCCTTCCCGCTGCTGTTCCTGGCCTCCCACGACGGCTGGTACGCCGACATGGCCCGGATCATGGGATGGGCCTTTGCCATATGGGGAACAGGTCTGTATTGGTGGGCGGGGGCGCTGTACGTGGTTCAGGGGCGACGGCTCATCGGAGGGGCGAGCCGGGCATGAGTGGTCGTGGGGCGCGCCCCGGCGGGTCCCGGCGGCGAGTGCCCGCGCGGGCCTGACCGTGTGCCCACCGTGACGAGACAGCCGGAGGGTGATCTGTGAAGGCCGTCGTGATGGCGGGCGGGGAAGGCACTCGGCTGCGGCCGATGACCGCCAACCAGCCCAAACCGCTGCTCCCCGTGGTCAACCGGCCGATCATGGAGCACGTGCTGCGCCTGCTGCGGCGCCACGGCTTCACCGAGACCGTCGTCACCGTGCAGTTCCTGGCGGCCCTGGTGCGCAACTACTTCGGCGACGGCGACGAGCTCGGCATGAGCCTGCACTACGCCACCGAGGAGATCCCCCTCGGCACCGCCGGCAGCGTGAAGAACGCCGCCGACAAGCTGCGCGACGAGCGCTTCCTGGTCATCTCGGGCGACGCGCTGACCGACATCGACCTCACCGACATGATCAGGTTCCACGAGGAGAACGGCGCCCTGGTCACCATCGGCCTCAAGCGGGTGCCGAACCCGCTGGAGTTCGGCATCATCATCGTCGACGAGCACGGCAGGGTGCAGCGCTTCCTGGAGAAGCCCACCTGGGGCCAGGTGTTCTCCGACACCGTCAACACCGGGGTGTACGTGATGGAGCCCGAGGTGCTCGACGAGGTCGCCCCCGGCGTGCCGGTCGACTGGTCGGGCGATGTGTTCCCCAGCCTCCTGGCCCGCGGCGCCCCGCTGTACGGCTACGTCGCCGGCGGCTACTGGGAGGACATCGGCACCCACGAGAGTTACCTCAAGGCCCAGGCCGACGCCCTGTCGGGACGGGTGCGGCTGGACGCCGACGGCTTCGAGCTCTCGCCGGGGGTCTGGGTGGCCGAGGGCGCCTCGGTCGATCCCGACGCCGTCCTGAAGGGCCCGCTGTACATCGGCGGCTACGCCAAGGTCGAGGCCGGCGCCGAGCTGCGCGAGTACACCGTGCTGGGCGACAACGTCGTGGTCAAGGAGGGGGCCTTCCTGCACCGCGCCGTCGTCCACGACAACGTCTACATCGGGCCGAGCGCCCACCTGCGCGGCTGCGTCATCGGCAAGAACACCGACGTGATGACCGGCGCCCGCATCGAGGAGAACGCCGTCGTCGGCGACGAGTGCGTCATCGAGGCCGAGGCCTACGTCTCCTCCGGCGTCAAGATCTACCCGTTCAAGACGATCGAGGCCGGCGCGGTGGTCAACACCAGCGTCATCTGGGAGTCGCGCGGCCAGCGCAGCCTGTTCGGGCCGCGCGGCGTCTCCGGGCTGGTCAACGTCGAGATCACCCCCGAGCTGTGCGTGCGGCTGGCCAGCGCCTACGCCACCACCCTGAAGAAGGGCGCCTCGGTCATCACCTCCCGCGACTCCTCGCGGGCCGCCCGCGCGCTCAAGCGGGCGGTGATCAGCGCGCTCACCGCGAGCGCGATCAACGTGCTGGACCTGGAGGCCGCGCCGCTGCCGGTGGCCCGCTTCCACACCTCCAACGAGACCGCCTCGGGCGGCATCGCGCTGCGCACCACCCCCGGCGACCCGCAGAGCGTCGACATCATCTTCATGGACGAGAACGGCGCCGACCTGTCCCAGGGAGCCCAGCGCAAGCTGGAGCGCGTCTTCTCCCGCCAGGAGTTCCGGCGCGCCTTTCCCGGCGAGATCGCCGAGCTGAGCTTCCCGGCCCGCGCGGTGGAGGACTACACCCGCGAGCTGCTGCGCTGGGTGGACATGTCGGGCGTGCGGGACGCCGAGATGAAGGTCGTCATCGACTGCGCCGGCGGCACCTCCTCCCTGGTGCTGCCGAGCCTGCTCGGCCGCGTCGGCGTGGACGTGCTGACCGTGAACAACCGCCTGGACGACGCCTCGCCGACCGAGACGCTGGCCGAGCGGCGCAGGGACCTGCAGCGCCTGGCCGAGCTGGTCGCCTCCTCCCGTGCCGCGTTCGGCGTGCGCTTCGACCCGGTCGGCGAGCGCGTCTCGCTGGTCGACGAGATGGGCCAGCTCATCAGCGAGGAGCGCGCCCAGCTCGTCGTGCTCGACCTGGTCGCCGCCGAGCGGCGCGGCGGACGGGTCGCGCTGCCGGTGACCACCACCCGCGTGGCCGAGCAGGTGTGCCGCTTCCACGGCGCCCAGGTGGAGTGGACCTCCACGGCCCTGGACGCCCTGACCGCGGCGGCGGCCGACCCCGAGCTGATCTTCGCGGCCGACGGGCGCGGCGGGTTCATCGTCCCGGAGTTCGCCCCCACGGTGGACGGCCTGGCCGCGTTCCTGCGCCTGCTCGGCCTGGTGGCGCGCACCCGCCTGTCGCTCAGCCAGATCGACGCCCGCATCCCGCAGGCCAAGATGCTCAAGCGCACCGTGCCGACGCCCTGGGCGGCCAAGGGGGCGGTCATGCGGTCGGTCGTGGAGGCGGCCGACGGATACCGCCTGGACACCACCGACGGCGTGCGGGTGGTGGAGGAGGACGGCGGCTGGGCCCTCATCCTGCCCGACCCCACCGAGGCCGTGACGCACTTGTGGGCCGAGGGGGAGGACCTGGACGTCGCCCAGAGCCTCCTGGAGCGCTGGGCGCGGGTCGTGGAGCACGCCGTCGGCACCTGACCACGGGCGACGTTCTGCCGCGAAACCAGCGATTCGGGTCACATTCGAACGGCGCGGCGCATGGACCGGAGGGCTGCCTGGACGGTAACTTTGGACCGGCGCGGCGAGCCGAGTCGACAGCAGAACGAGGGGCGAGCGCCGTGAATCCGAGCGAGCCCCCCGCCTGCCAGACCCGAGTGAGCCTGCGTCACAAGCATGTCCGAACCCGCGAGCCTGCCCTCATCTTGACCTTTGCGACTCATCAGCGTAAGTTGCGGCATTCGCAGTCTGAGCAACCATGAGAAGCGAAGATCCGAGGCACGCCGCCCAGAGCACCGTCGCCGCGACTTCGCGGTAGGAGGCCGAGCCGATCGATGCCGAGCGTCTACTGCACTCAGTGCGGGAATGCCAACCCTGAGGACGCCCGTTTCTGCTCACGGTGCGGGTCGCCGTTGAGCCGCGTCGAGAACACGCCGGGGGACACCACCTCCACGATCTCCCTGAGCGGGATCGAGGCGATGGACGGCGAGGCGACGGGCCAGACGCTCATCCCCGATCGGGCGGCGGTCGAGCAACTGCCGCCCGGTACGGCCCTGCTGGTGGTGATGCGCGGGCCGAACGCCGGGAGCCGCTTCCTGCTCGACAGCGATCTCACCACGGCGGGCCGTCATCCCGAGAGCGACATCTTCCTGGACGACGTCACCGTCTCGCGAAGGCACGCCGAGTTCTACCGGCGGGGCGCCTACTTCACCGCCCGGGACGTCGGCAGCCTCAACGGCACCTACGTCAACCGCGAGCGCATCGAGGAGCTGCCGCTGTCGGGCGGCGACGAGGTCCAGATCGGCAAGTTCCGGCTGGTGTTCCTCACGCGTGGGTGAGGAGGTGCGGTGATGGGCGCGCAGGCGGCGAGGGCGTTCATGAGCATCGGGGAGGTCCTCGAGGTCCTGCGGGCCGACTTCCCCGACGTCACCGTCTCCAAGATCCGCTTTCTGGAGGGCGAGGGGCTCATCGAGCCCCAGCGCTCCCCCTCGGGGTACCGCAAGTTCACCCACGCGGACGTCGAGCGCCTGCGCTACATCCTCACCGCCCAGCGCGACCGCTACCTGCCGCTGCGCGTGATCAAGGACCACCTGGACACCGCCGGTCCCGACGGCGCCAACCGCCCGCGCGCCGTGGGCGGGGAGGCGCCGGTGGCCGAGGTGCGGCTCAGCCGCGCCGAACTGCTGGCCGCCGCCGGGCTGGAGGAGGAGACCCTCGCCGAGCTGGAGGATTTCGGCCTGCTCACCCCGGTGGCCCGGTGGTACGACGCCGAGGCTCTGACCGTCGCCCGCGCCTCGGGCGCGCTGGCGAGGTTCGGCCTGCATCCGCGCCACCTGCGGGTGCTCAAGGCCGCCGCCGAGCGGGAGGCGGGGCTGGTCGAGCAGGCCGTGGCCCCGCTGCTGCGGCGCCGCGCGCCGGGCGCCGCCGGCCGCGCCGAGGAGACCGCGCGAGAGCTGTCCGGTCTGCTGCAGGACCTGCACACCGCCCTGGTCCGCACCGGCCTGCGCGGCATTCTGGGCCGCTGACGGAGCCGCCCGGACATTTCGGGGTGCGGGGATGTTACGTTGAATTTTGCGGCGATGGTCACGCCGCGAGCCGAGAGCCGCGAGGGAACGGGCCCGGAGCGGGGCGGCGACCCGATGAGACGGAGCAGCCTGTGTTGCAGATGGAGGTCGTGGGGGTCCGCGTCGAGATGCCCTCCAACCAGCCCATAGTCCTGCTCAAGGAGGCCAAGGGCGAGCGATACCTGCCGATCTGGATTGGGATGACCGAGGCCACGGCCATCGCGCTGGCTCAGGCGGAGGAGCCGCCCCCCAGGCCGCTCACCCACGACTTGTTCAAGGACGTGATCGAGGCTCTGGGCGTGCGGCTGACGGCGGTGAACATCGTCGCGCTGCGTGACGGAATCTTCTTCGCCGACCTGGTGTTCTCCAACGGGGTGGAGGTGAGCGCCCGGCCGTCGGACTCGATCGCGCTGGCGCTGCGCACCGGTGCGAGCATCTTCGCGAGCGAGGACGTCGTGCGCGAGGCCGGTGTGATCATCCCCGATGACCAGGAGGACGAGGTCGAGAAGTTCCGCGAGTTCCTTGACACGATCACGCCCGAGGACTTCGGCCGTGCGGGTTAGCCATTTCGGGCATTTACGCTTCACGACGCGCCGGGCGGGATCGTTGACTGAGCATCGCGCCAGTCCTACGGTGCAAGGGAACCCACGGTTGTAATTCACGAACCCCCAGATCAGACCGTGGGATGAGAGGAAGCCGGAGGTCCGCAGTGGCGGTCAGCAGCGGCGAGGGCAAGACGGCCGGCCAGCACGATCCAGTCCAGCGGCAGTCGGCGCGGGAACGCGCGGGCGAGCAGGGCCTGCTGTTCGACGAGCGGCCGGCGTCTCTGCCCGCCGACGTCGGATACCGCGGCCCGACGGCGTGCTCGGCGGCCGGCATCACCTATCGTCAGCTCGACTATTGGGCGCGCACCCAGCTCGTCGAGCCGTCGGTTCGCGCGGCGCAGGGGTCGGGATCCCAGCGGCTGTACAGCTTCCGCGACATCCTCGTGCTCAAGGTGGTCAAGCGGCTGCTGGACACCGGGGTGTCGCTCCAGCAGATCCGCACCGCCGTCCAGCACCTGCGCGAGCGCGGGGTCAACGACCTGGCGCAGATCACGCTGATGAGCGACGGGGTGAGCGTCTACGAGTGCACCTCGGCCGACGAGGTGATCGACCTGCTCGAGGGCGGCCAGGGCGTGTTCGGCATCGCTCTCGGCGGCGTGTGGCGCGAGGTCGAGGGCTCCCTGGCGGAGCTGCCGGGGGAACGCGCGGAGCCGGCCGGCCGGGACTCCTTGGAGGACCACCCAGGCGACGAGCTGGCCAAGCGCAGGAAGGCCCGCAAGACGGGCTGAGGCCGGAGGGCCGGGACGGGGAGGTTCCCTCCGCTGAGGAGGGCCGGGGGCTGTCGCACATATCCCAGAAGATCTACGGGGTGGTCGGGGTCCCTACATACCCGCCCTACAGGGATAAAACATGGCAAATCCCGAAATGTAGGGGTAACTCCCTACTCGGGGCGGGACGGTACGATTACCGGGAAAGCTGTTGACCCTGTGCGGGAGAGACCCGGGCACGGGCCGGCACCGCACCACCTGCGGCGCCGGCGGGTGACCCCGGGCGCCGAAGGAGCAACCTCCCCGGAATCTCTCAGGCCCACGTACCGCACAGGCGAGGCGACTCTGGAAAGTAGGCGTGCCCGCCAGGCGTGTCTCACCGACGGTGCAAATCCCCCGCAAGGGGATGAAGCTCTCAGGTCGCGATGAGGATGTCGCGCTGACAGAGGGGGAGATCCGGCATACGCGCGCGCTCAGCGCCGGTCTCTACCCCTTGTAGGAGGGCCCCATGACCGATCGGTCACCGCTTCGCGACCTCTTCGCACCGCCCTTCGCCACCCGGCACATCGGCCCGTCGGACGCCGAGCAGGCCCGCATGCTGGAGGCCGTGGGCTACGCCTCGGTGGCCGACCTGATCGCCGTCGCCGTCCCCGGCGCCATCCGCTCCGGCGAGCCGCTCGACCTGCCGCCCGCCGCGAGCGAGGAGGAGGCGCTCGCGGAGCTGCGCGCCCTGGCCGCCCGCAACCAGGTGCCCACCTCGATGATCGGCCTGGGCTACCACGACACGATCACCCCGGCGGTCGTGCGGCGCAACCTGCTGGAGAACCCCGGCTGGTACACCGCCTACACCCCCTACCAGCCGGAGATCTCCCAGGGCCGCCTGGAGGCCCTGCTCAACTTCCAGACCGTCGTGTCCGACCTGACCGGGCTGGACGTCGCCGGCGCCTCGCTGCTGGACGAGGCCACCGCCGCCGCCGAGGCGATGACCCTGGCCCGCCGCGCCGGCCGCGCCAAGTCCCCGGTGTTCGTCGTCGACGCCGACGCCCTGCCGCAGACCAAGGCGGTGCTGGCCACCCGCGCCGAGCCGCTCGGCATCGAGCTGGTCGAGGCCGACCTGGCCGCCGGGCTGCCGGAGGGGGAGCTGTTCGGCCTGCTGGTCCAGTACCCCGGCGCCGGAGGCCGGCTCAAGGACTTCCGCGCCGTGGCCGCCCAGGCCCGCGCCCGCGGCGCGCTCGTGGTCGCCGCCGCCGACCTGCTGGCCCTGACCCTGGTCGAGGCCCCCGGCACCCTGGGCGCCGACATCGCCATCGGCTCCTCCCAGCGCTTCGGCGTCCCGTTCGGCTTCGGCGGGCCGCACGCGGCCTACATGGCCGTGCGCGAAGGGCTCCAGCGGCAGATGCCCGGCCGGCTGGTCGGGGTGTCGCAGGACGCCGACGGGCGCCCCGCCCACCGGCTGGCCCTGCAGACCCGCGAGCAGCACATCCGCCGGGAGAAGGCCACCAGCAACATCTGCACCGCGCAGGTGCTGCTCGCGGTGATCGCCGGCATGTACGCCGTCTACCACGGCCCCGAGGGCCTGCGGCGCATCGCGCAGCGCACCCACCGGCACGCCGCCGTGCTGGCCGCCGGCCTGCGCGACGGCGGCGTCGAGGTCGTCCACGACGACTTCTTCGACACCGTCCTGGCCCGTGTCCCCGGCCGCGCCGCCGAGGTCGTCGCGGCGGCCCTGGACCGCGGCGTCAACCTGCGCCTGGCCGACGCCGACCACGTGGGCGTCAGCTGCGACGAGAAGACCACCGGCGCGCACCTCCAGGCCGTCTGGGAGGCGTTCGGCGTGACCGGGGTCGTGCTGGACGACGTGGACACCTCCGCCTCCGACGCCCTGCCCGCCGGGCTGCTGCGCACCACCGGCTACCTGTCGCACCCGGTGTTCCACTCCCACCGTTCCGAGACCGCCATGCTGCGCTACCTGCGCAGGCTCCAGGACAGGGACATCGCCCTGGACCGGTCGATGATCCCGCTCGGCTCGTGCACCATGAAGCTGAACGCCACCACCGAGATGGAGCCCATCAGCTGGCCGGAGTTCGCCGGCGTCCACCCCTACGCCCCGGCCGATCAGGTCGAGGGCTACCTGCGCCTGATCGGCGACCTGGAGGGCTGGCTGGCCGAGGTCACCGGCTACGACGCGGTCTCCCTGCAGCCCAACGCCGGATCCCAGGGCGAGTTCGCCGGGCTGCTCGCCATCCGCGCCTACCACAGGGCCAACGGCCACGGCGAGCGCGACGTGTGCCTCATCCCGTCCTCGGCGCACGGCACCAACGCCGCCAGCGCCGTCATGACCGGTATGCGTGTGGTGGTCGTGGCCTGCGACGACGACGGAAACGTGGACGTCCCCGACCTGATCGCCAAGATCGACAAGCACAGCGAGCGGCTCGCGGCCATCATGGTCACCTATCCCTCCACCCACGGGGTGTACGAGGAGACCATCACCGAGATCTGCGAGCGGGTGCACCAGGCAGGCGGCCAGGTCTACGTCGACGGCGCCAACCTCAACGCGCTGGTCGGCCTGGCCAAGCCCGGGTCCTTCGGCGCCGACGTCTCCCACCTCAACCTGCACAAGACCTTCTGCATCCCGCACGGCGGCGGCGGTCCCGGCGTCGGCCCGGTGGCGGTCCGCTCGCACCTGGCGGCCTACCTGCCCGGCGACCCCCTGGGAGAGCGCGCCGACGGCGCCGTCGGGCCCGTCTCGGCCGCGGCGTACGGGTCGGCGGGCATCCTGCCCATCTCCTGGGCCTACATCCGCATGATGGGCGCCGAGGGCCTCAAGGCGGCCACCGGGCAGGCCATCCTGTCGGCCAACTACCTGGCCCGGCGCCTGGCCCCGCACTACCCGGTGCTCTACACCGGCCGCGAGGGCCTGGTCGCCCACGAGTGCATCATCGACCTTCGCCCGATCACCAAGGAGACCGGCGTCACCGTCGACGACGTCGCCAAGCGGCTCATCGACTACGGCTTCCACGCCCCCACCATGTCCTTCCCGGTGGCCGGCACGCTGATGATCGAGCCGACCGAGAGCGAGGACCTGGCCGAGCTGGACCGCTTCGTCGACGCCATGGTCGCCATCCGCGAGGAGATCGCCAAGGTCGCCTCCGGGCGCTACCACCGGGCCGACAACCCGCTGCGCGGCGCCCCGCACACCGCCGCGTGCCTGCTGGCCGACGACTGGAAGCACCCCTACACCCGCGCCGAGGCGGCCTACCCGCTGCCGTCGCTGCGGGAGGACAAGTACTGGTCGCCGGTCCGCCGCATCGACCAGGCCTACGGCGACCGCAACCTGGTCTGCGCCTGCCCCCCGCTGGAGGCATACGAAGACTGAGCGACCGCCCTCGAGGCTCCGCCTGGATCGGCATAATATGTCGCGCGCGACGGCGCGCCCGCGTCGCGAGGCCGGGATTTCCGAGGCGGAGGAGAGGTCCCGATGGCGGCGCACGAGGTCGAGTCCGGCCGGCGGATCGAGGACGCGCGGAGGCTCGCCGAGAGCGGCGAACTGGAGGCCGCGGCCGAGATCTTCGCCGCGCTGGCCTCCGACGAGCGCGAGGCCGACCGCGCCCAGGCGGCCGTCGGCCTCGCCCTGGTCCTCGAGCGCCGCGGCGACCTCACCGGCGCCAGGGCGGCCGCGCGCACGGCCCTGGCCACCGGCCACCCCGAGTACGCCGCCCAGGCGGCCTGCCACCTGGCGCGCGGGTTCGAGCAGGAAGGCATGGCCGACCAGGCCCGCGCCGCCTGGCAGGCCGTGATCGGCGTCGGCACCCCGGCCTACCTGCCCGGTGCACACCTGGCCCTGGCCCGCATCGCCGAAGCCCAGGGCGACGACCGCGCCGCCGAGGCGGCGCTGCGCGCCGCCCTGGCCACCCGCGACCCGCGAGCCTGCTCAGAGGCTGCCCAGCGCCTGGCCGAGTACCTGCTGGAGGACGGGCAGCCCGGCGAGGCCGCCGACCTGCTCCTCGACGCCCTGGAGCTGCCCGAGGTGGCCGACCCCGGGCGCCTGCGGGTGCTGCTCGGCATGGCCCACCTCGACATGGCCTGCGGGGAGTTCGCCGCGGCCGCCGAGGGCGACGGCGACGCCGACGGCGTCGCGCTCGCCGTCGAACTGCTCGCCCGCACGCTGCCCCTGCGCGGGCGGGACGCCGACGCCGAGCAGGTGTGGGCGTACGGGCTCGGCCACCCCGACGAGACGGTGGCCGACCAGGTGCGCCTCCGCCTCACCCGCGACGACACCGCCCCCTCCCAGTAGCCGCCCCGGCCCAGGCCTCAGCTTGACGGCCGAGGAGTTCGTCCGGGCTGCGAGCGATCTGGGAGCCTCGCAGGAGGAGGCCATCGCAGCCGTGCGCGCCGCCCTGCCGGCGCGCTGACCGGCCGGTCGGCCGAACTCACCGGGTCACCGGGTTGGTGACCGCGTACGGCTAGCGGCGTCTGCGGCCGACGGCGGCGGCGACGTTGACCATGATGATGCCGGTCCAGGCCAGGAACAGCCCCGCGGGCCCGGCCTGCCCGGCGGCGATCGCGGTCAGCGGGATGCCGATGCCGAGCGAGCCGAGCGCGATCGGGATCGTGGCGTCGACCTGCCTGGGCTGCTTGCCCGGGCCGGGATGCGGCGCCGCGTACGGCCCGCCGGGGCCGGGTTGGAGGGGGTACCCGTTCTGCGCGGCCACCTCGGCCCGCACCCGGGACTCGATCGTCGAGTCGATCTTCTCCAGGAACGACTCGATCAGCGCCTGCTCGTAGTCGGAACCGAGGTCCCGGCGGGCCTCCACGGTGGCGCGAAGCTCGTCACGGGGCAATGAATTATCCGGCACCCCCTTAATCTGGCACAGACACCGGGCGGCGACATCCCCCGTGAGAAGTAGAGGGCTGGTCCCCGAGTACCGTGTCGGCCATGCGGATCATGACGCCGCGGGGGGCGGCGATCGTGGAGGTCGACCAGGCGCCCGCGCCGAGGTTCCTGTTCCTGCTCACCCACGGGTCGGCGGGCGGGGTCGACTCGCCCGACCTGCTGGCCGTCCGGGACGCGGTGGTGGCGATCGGCGGCACGGTGGCGCGGGTGCTGCAGCCGTTCAGGGTCGCGGGCGCCCGGGCTCCGGGGTCGCCGGCCAGGCAGGACGAGGCGTGGACCGCGCTGGCGGCCTCGCTCGGAGAACGGTTTCCCGGCCTGGCCCTGGTGCAGGGCGGCAGGAGCAACGGAGCGCGGGTGGCCTGCCGGACGGCGCGCGCCGTCGGCGCGGAGGCGGTGGTGGCGCTGGCCTTCCCGCTGCACCCGCCCGGGAACCCGGGCCGCTCGCGTGCGCAGGAGCTTCGCGAGGCGGGCGTCGATGTGCTGGTGGTCAGCGGTGACCGTGATCGCTTCGGAGTCCCCGATCAGGCGGACGCTGCACGCCTGGTGGTGCTCGCGGGTGAGGGACATGACCTCAACAGAAACCCCGCCCGGGTGGGCGAGGTCGTCGCCGGATGGCTCGGCCCCCGGTTCGCGTGAAGGTCAGGCCGCGCTTATGGCCAGGTCGGTGGGACGGTGCGGGGCGATGATGGCGCCGTCGGGCAGGAGCTCCCCGGTGTCCTCGAATAGCACGATGCCGTTGCACAGCAGGCTCCACCCCTGCTCGGGGTGCGCCGCGATCGTGCGGGCGGCTTCGCGGTCCGGCGCGTTGGTGGTCGGACAGGACGGCTCATGCGGGCACATTGGCGTGCCTCCGGTTTTCTCTCTCGGTCTGGGGCTCGCGGGGGCGTCATCGCCAGGCACCGCTGCCCCGCGCCGATTCCCCCATGTCCCCGCCGAACGGGGACGAGCGCTTCTGCTGTTGACAGTGTGCGCTAACGCACACCTACAGAGTAAGTGTGCTGCGGGTCACACGCGTACGACATAGCCCATTGGGACGGTTTGGATCCTTCGATTAGGGGGTCCGCGGGGGCCCGGAAGGCTGATCCGGCGCTGTGACCTGCGACACAAGCCTGCCCCAGGTGAGATAACGGTCCAAGCACGACTCGCCGCCGAACAGATAAACGAACGGTTACGAGCTGGGAAGCCCTCTCAACAGGGCTTCCAGCCCGCGCTCGAACGCCGCCGCGGCCTCCTCGGCGGGCTCCGCCCGGGTGGCCGCCGGCGCCGGGAGCCGTCCGTCCTGCTCGTCCTGCGCCTCCTCCGGCGGGGCGGCCCAGCCGGAGCGCTGGATCTCCACCGCGACGCTGCCCATGACGTACGCGCGCAGCGTCCGCACGGCCTGGGCGGCGCGGGCGGGGTCGCCGAACCCCGCGGCGGCCAGTTGCTCGGCCTGCTCGCGGATCGCCATGAGCGCGGTGCCCTGCGGCGGCTTGGTCAGGGCCAGGGCCAGCACCCCGGGGTGCTCCAGCAGGGCCGCGCGGCCCGCGTGGGCCCAGGCGCGGGCGACCTCCCGCCACCCCCCGTCGGACGGCTCGACGGTGACGGTGGTGACGTGCTCGGCGAGGGCGTCCATGAGCGCCTCCTTGCCGCGGGGCAGGTGGTGGTAGATCGCCATCGCCTCGACCTGCAGGGCGTCGCCGAGGCGTCGCATGGTGAGGCGGCGCAGCCCCTGGCCGTCGGCGATGTGCAGGGCGGCCTCGATGATGCGCTCGCGGGACAGGGGGACCGGAGGTCGCTTCGCTGGCATACCAGGCATGATCCCGACGATGGCTTACTTTGTAAAGGGCGCCGCGCCGTGCCGTCCGCCCTCACTCGGGGACGCCGGGGCGAGGCCGGTGCTCCGGGCGGCGTACGCTATGGCGAGCGAGGAACGCCGGATCACCGGCGATGTGCTGAGAAAGGGCAGGCGATGGCGTTTTTCCGTCCGAGCGTGAGCCGGGAGGCGGAGGTCAGGCACCACGCCGACCAGGAGGTCGGAAAGAGCTTCCCCAAGCTGCTGGACAAGGCGCGCGAGGCCGAGGGCGGGCTGCGGCGCGCCCAGGCCGCCGGCGCCGGGGCCGAGGAGCTCCGGGCGGCCGGGCTCGCCTATGACCGCGCGCTGACCGACGCGCTGCGCGCCGCCGAGGCCGCCCAGCGCGCCACCCTCGGCGTCAAGGCCTACGACGACCGCATCCGCCGGCGCAAGGGCGTCGCGACGCCCGAGGGCGCCAAGTGGACCGCCGAGGTCGACCGGCTGCGCACGCTGCGCGAGGAGAACCGGCTGACCGGCATCGCCCGCGTGCCGCGTCCCTTCGCCGCCGCGCGCTGACCCGCTGAGACGCCGACGGCCTCCGCCCGGGTGGGCGGAGGCCGTGCGCGTGTGCCGGGCGGACCGGTGGTCCGGCGCCGCGGCCGGCCGGACCGATCGAGCAGCGGTCAGCTGGCCCAGTCGAGCAGCGGACGGGTGTTGCTCGGGTGGCGCAGCTTGGACAGCGATTCCTTCTCGAGCTGGCGGATGCGCTCGCGGGTGAGCCCGAGGTGCTTGCCGATCTCGTCCAGGGTGTGCGGCTTGCCGTCGATCAGGCCGAAGCGCAACGCCATGATCTTGGCCTCGCGGGGGGTGAGGTTGCCCAGCACTCCGCGCAGCTCCGCGCCCAGCAGCTGCCGGTCGACGACCTCGGAGGCTTCTGGGGCGTCGACGTCCTCGATGAGGTCGCCGATGGTCGTCTCGCCGTCCTCGCCGATGGTGGCGTTGAGGCTGATCGGCTGGCGACTGGTGCGCAGCAGCTCCTCGATCTGGTCGGGGGTCTTGTCCAGCTCCACCGCCAGCTCCTCGGGGGTGGGCTCGCGGCCGAGCCGCTGGTGCATGTCGCGCTCGATGCGCGACAGCTTGGACAGCATCTCCAGCACGTGCACCGGGAGCCTGATGGTGCGGGCCGAGTCGGCGAAGCCGCGCTGGATCGCCTGCCGGATCCACCACATGGCGTAGGTGGAGAACTTGTAGCCCTTGGAGTAGTCGAACTTCTCCACCGCGCGGATCAGGCCGAGGTTGCCCTCCTGCACCACGTCGAGCAGGGCCATGCCGCGGTCGGTGTACTTCTTGGCCACCGAGACCACCAGGCGCAGGTTGGCCTCCAGCATGTGGTCCTTGGCCCGCCTGCCGTCCTCGGCCACCCACTCGAGGTCCTCGCGCCGGGCGGCGCTGAGGGAGGGGTCGTTCTCCAGCTTGTACTCGGCGTACAGGCCGGCCTCGATGCGCTTGGCGAGCTCGACCTCCTCGGCGGCGGTCAGCAGGGTGCGGCGGCCGATCGACTTGAGGTAGGTGTGCACGGAGTCGCCCATGACCGAGGACTGGTCGTCCAGGTCCAGCGGCTCGTTCTGCAGTTCGCTCTCGTCCGGCTCGCTCCAGCCGTCCTCGGGCTCGGGAGTCTCCTCGGCCGCCGGGGGCCGGGACGGCGCGGGCGCCGCCGGGGCGGGGGAGACCGGCGCGGCCTCCCCGCCCGGGCGCGTGGTCCGGCGGGTGGCGTGGCGGCGGCGGGTCGTGATGGTGCCCTCGGAGCCCTCGGCGGTGGCCGCCGGGTCCGCGGTCGTGCTGGTGCGTGTCATTGCGCTCTTCGCGGTAGTCTTCACTGCGGTGCTCTTACGGGTCCTTCGCGCCGGGCCGCCAGGGGCGGCGTCGTTCTCCGCGGCCAGGCTCACGCCGGCCTCGGTGAGCTCGCGCAAGATCGAACGACCCTTGGCCGGGCTGATCTGCGCTGACGAGAACGCCTCGCGGAGCTCCGCGAGGGAAAGGTGACCTTGCGCTCGCCCTCGGTCGAGGACCTGAGCGAGCGTCGTCGGGGTCGCCTCGCGCGATGGCGAGGTCGCCGCGGCAGTTCGGGGCATGAGCACACCTCCTCCGTCACGGAGTCGTCATTTCGGTCTTGGGATGGCGCGGCGTTCGAGGTTCGGCGCACCAGTATCAATAACGTCAGGCGGCGCGGTTTGTTCCCGCACGGCGCACGCCCGCCGGGAGATCCTCCGCGAGAGCGCGCAGGTCGCCGCCGGTGGCCGTCCCGGCCGCGCGGTGTCGGGGGGCTGCACGGTCTCTCCGTTCGTCGGCGTCGGTCGGGCTCTGGACCCCCCTGCCCGCGATCGCCCGTCCCACACGGCCGGCCGCCGATCGCCCCCGGCCGCGCGGCCTGTGCTCCCCGCCGTCCGATCGGCGGGGACGTCGGTGCGGAACAGGCCCGCGCGGTGGGGAAACGGCCCCGCACGCGAGGAGGCGGGCCGCCGTACGGCGGGCCGCCAGCCGCGGCGGGGGGGGCGGGCGTAGTGGGGGGTGTTGGGCCCCGGGTGCACGGGAGATAGGAAG
>NZ_JBSGDZ010000024.1:30623-150842 GCF_053602655.1 Sphaerisporangium sp. NPDC004334 | reverse complement strand
CACGGAAGACGGGAAAATGCATAATCATGCACTGGCTTTTAACACACTGTTGAGTTCTCAAGAAACGGACGCGTACACCACCGGAAACCAGACCCACCAAGGACCCGACCCCCGACTGGGGCGTTCATCTCGTATGCCTTCATTTTAGCCGACCCGGTCGACCGGAACCAAATCGCGCCGTTACCGGCACTTGACTCCCGCCACCCGAACCAACGAGCATTCAGGCCGCCCCGTCTCCAGGGCAACCCCTCTAACTTACCCTACTGCTTGGGCGAGGTCAACCGGGCCGGTCAGAGGCTCGAAGGGCTTCGCTGCGCAGCACTGTGACGCCGGATCCACCGTGGTTACGCCGGATCCGCGGGTGTCATCAGAGAGTTCCCCAGGATCCCGGCGCCTTGACGGCGGCCGATCGTTCCCTGGGGCGAGAAGAACAGTAAGGGCGGTCTCGGGGTCCGTCAAATCGCGGCGGGGCCGCGCAGTCACGCCTCGGTCGGGACACGGCGAGCTCTTCATGCATCTACGGCGCCGACGTCGATCGAATGACTACGTGTGAACGCGTGGGAGACGCTCAGGGAGAGAGCCGGGCCAGGACGACCGGGGCGCGGCGGCCGTGGCGGAGCCGAGGCTCGTTATCGGGTCGCCGGCGCGGCCCTGCTCGCCGCCATGGTCGCGGCCCAAGTAGAGACGGGGCTGCGCCATGAGGACCTGAGGTTTGTCAGCCTGGTCGTCGTCCTGCTGGCGGCCTCCGCGATCGCCTACGCGGCGGCCGCGCACACGCTGCCCAGGGCGCTCGCCGCCTTCGCCGGGGCGGCCGCCGTGGGCTGCGCGGCGGAGTGGATCGGCACGCGGTCCGGGGTGCCGTTCGGCGCGTACCACTACACCGGGGTGCTGTGGCCCAGCCCCGGCGGCGTTCCCCTCATCGTGGCGCTGGCCTGGGGCGGCATGGGGCTGGCCGCGCAGGCGGTCGCCCGCCGCGTGGCTCCCCGCGGCCGTACGGCCCGCGCGTGCGTAGGCGCGCTGGCCCTGACGGCGTGGGATCTGTTCCTCGACCCCCAGATGCTCCGCCTCGGACTGTGGCGATGGGAGGACACGGGGCCGTACCGCGGAGTGCCGTTCAGTAACTTCGTGGGCTGGTTCCTGGTGTCCCTGCTGGTCATGGTCGTGATCGACCGGGTCGCGGGCGGGCCGTCCTCCGGCAGCACAGGGTTGGTCGCGGTGTACACGGTGATGGCCGTGATGGAGACGATCGGTTTCGCGGCAGTGTTCCGCCCGCCCGACCTCCTGGTCGCCGCGGCGGGCGGAATCGCCATGGGCACGCTCGCCCTGCTGGCATGGAGGTACCGATGGCGGAGGTGATCGTGGTCGGCGGCGGTGTGGGCGGCATGGTCTGCGCCCTGCTACTGGCCCGTGACGGGCACGCCGTGCGGTTGTACGAGCGCCTGCCCCGGCTCGGCGGCAAGCTCGCCGAGCACCGCCGCGAGGGGTTCACGTTCTCGCTCGGCCCCTCGCTGCTGACGCTCCCAGGACTGTTCCGCCAGCTCGGCGTCCAACTCGACCTCCTCGAACTGGACGTCCTGTGCCGTTACCGCTTCCACGACGGGACGTCGTTCTCGGCCTACCGTGACCCGGAGCGCACGGCGGTGGCGGTCGAGCGGCTCGCGCCCGGGGAGGGCGAGCGGTGGCGGGCCTTCCACCGGTGGGCCCGCGGCTGCCTGGAGGCGTCGCGGCGCACCTTCTTCGCCGGTCCGATGGCGCCGCTGACCCGGCCGCGGCAGGAAGTGCGGGCCACGGACCTGTGGGCGGTCGCCCCCGGCCGCACGCTCCACGGTCTGGCCGGCGCGTTCTTCCGCGACCCCCGGCTGCGCCAGTACGTCGACCGGTACGCCACCTACGCCGGGTCGAGCCCGTACCGGGCGCCCGCGGCGCTGGGCTGCATCCCGGCCATCGAGCACGGGGAGGGCGGCTGGTACGTGCCGGGCGGCCTGCCCCGCATCGCCGACGCCCTGCGCGCGCTGCTGGACGAGGCCGGCGTCGAGGTCCACCTTTCCACCGAGGTGAGCGAGGTGCTGGCCGACCGGACGCGCGCCCACGGCGTGCGGTTGGCGAGCGGCGAGGTGGTCACGGCGTCCGCCGTGGTGGTCAACGCCGACGCCGCGTCCCTGTACGGGCGGCTGCTCCCCGACCGGGTGCGGTTGCGGCGCATCGCGCGGCTCGGGCTGTCGTCCTCGGCGTTGCTCCTGCTCGCCGCCGTCGAAGGCAGGACCGAGGGACTGCCGCACCACTCGGTCGTGTTCTCCGCCGACTACCGCGAGGAGTTCGGTGACATCTTCGAGCGGCGGCGTCCCCCGGAGGACCCGACGGTCTACATCGGCTGCTCGGCCGTGGACGACCCCTCGCAGTCGCCCGCCGGCGCGGAGAACTGGGTCATGCTGGTCAACGTGCCCGCCGGAGATCCGGGGCGCTGGCCGGTGTCCCCCGAGGCGTACGGGGAGCGCGTGCTCGAGAGGCTGGCGGAGCGCGGGCACGACCTGTCCGGGCGGCTGCGTTTCCTGGAGACCTTCACTCCGGCCGACATCCGGGACCGCTACGGAGCCTGGGGCGGGGCGATCTACGGGGGCGCGTACGCCGGCAGGCTCGCGCCGTTCCGCCGGCCCGGCAACCGAGGTCCTCGACGGGGCCTGTACCTGGTGGGGGGCTCGGTCCATCCCGGCGGCGGGCTGCCGCTGGTGACGATGGGCGGGCGGATCGTCGCCGACCTGGTGAACGAGGACCTCCACGGCCGGAACGCCAAGACGAAAACGATCGCGAACCCTGGCGCCGTACCGCTGGACGCCGGCACCCGTGGGCGCGGCGAGGCATGGTGACGGGGCGCCGAGCGGCCGCGGCCTTCGACTACGTGCGCCGCGCCGCAGCGACCGGATCCCAAGCGGCGGCCGGATCCCGGTCGTCGGGCGGTTGGCGGCCTGGAGGCGGAAGCCGGCATCTCGGACGGGTGCTCACCGGCGCGCAGGCGCTGGCCGCTCTGGCCGTCGGCGTGCGACTCGCGCGCGGGCGACGCCGCCTGCCTCCGCTCGCCCCCGGGGGCCCGGACGTCACCGCGCCGATCTCGGTGGTGATCCCGGCCAGGGACGAGGAGGCCCGTATCGGCCCGTGCCTGACGGCCGTACTGGCCGACCCGGCGGTGGCCGAGGTGATCGTCGTGGACGACGAGTCGTCCGACGGCACCGCCCGGCTCGCCGCCGTGCTCGGGGCGACGGTCGTGCGGGGACGGCCGCTGCCCGACGGCTGGGTGGGCAAGCAGTGGGCCCTCCACCAGGGACTTCTGCGCGCCCGCGGCGCGATCGTCGTCACGCTGGACGCCGATGCCCGGCCGCTTCCCGGACTGTTCGGCGCGCTGGTCACGGCGCTGGAGGGCAGGGACCTGGTCAGCGTGGGCCCCCGGTTCGTGTGCGACGGGACCGCCGAGCAGGCGCTGCACGCCTCGTTCCTCGCCACGCTGGTCTACCGGTTCGGTCCCATCGGCCCTGCCACGCCCCCGCCGCCGCACCGGGTCGTCGCCAACGGCCAGTGCCTGGCCTTCCGGCGCGAGGCGATGCTGCGCGCCGACGGGTTCGCCCGCGTTCGCGGCCACATGACGGACGACGTCGCGCTCGCGCGACTGCTCGCGGCGCGGGGGTGGGTGGTCGGGTTCCTCGACGCGGGCGGCCTGCTGGAGGTCGACATGCACGAGTCGGCGACGGACGTCTGGCGGCAGTGGGGGCGGTCGCTGCCGCTCAGCGACGTGACCGGTCCCGCGTGGCAGGCCGCCGACCTCGCCGTCGTGTGGCTGGCCGCCGCCCTTCCTGTGCTGAGGCTGGCCGCCGGACGGCCGACCCGGCTCGACCTCGCGCTGGTGGCCGTACGGCTGCTGCTCGCGGGGGCGCTGCGGAGAAGTTACGCGCGTCCCGGCCCCGGCGTCGCCCTGTCGGTGCTGCTCGACCCGGCCACGGCCGTACGGCTGACGCTGGCGACGCTGCGTCCGGTGCGGAACTGGCGGGATCGCACCTATCCCCGCGTCCCTCCCGGGGGTGCGGTCGCGAGCGCCGCGCCGGCCGGAGCGTCCCACGAGGTAGACGCCGTGGCGCCGGAGTCGCCTACCGCCACCGAGGCCGCGCCATCACAGCCGCATGCTGTCACGAACGCCGCGCCGCCAGAGCCGCCTGTCCGAAGCGCAGGCCGATGAGGCACATCAGCGCTCCCGTCGCGGCGACGTGGCCGACCGGCGCGAAGGCGAACTGCAGCACCGGCAGGGCGAAGACGCCGGCCCTGGCGCCGATGGCGAACGACCGGGTGAGCATGGCGACGGCCGCGAGCAGGACCAGGGCGAGGGCGAACGCCGGCGGGCAGATGACCGCCATCCCTCCGGCGAAGGTGAGGATCGAGCGTCCGCCGCGGAACCGGGCGATCACCGGCCAGGCGTGCCCGGCCATCGCCGCCGCGACGGCGGCGTACGCGGGGAGCACGCTCGGCCCGGCGACCACCCAGGGGCCGGTCGTGTACCATCCCCCGGCCGCCAGCCCGAGCAGTCCCGCGAGCACGCCTTTGAGCATGTCGCCGGCGAAGACGGGCGCGGCACCGCCCGCGCCGAGTCGCTCACGCACGTTCCAGAAGCCGGGGTTGCGGTCGCCGACGTCACGCGGGTCGAACCCGTGGGCCCGCGCGACCAGCACCGCCACCGGGATCGAGCCGAGAAGGTAGCCGCCGATGACCGAGATCAGCGACATGACCGGCACGGGGAGCATCATCGCCTCGTTTCACCTCAACAGGTACGCGGACCTGGGCGCCGCGCGGTACATGGCGTTCGACCGGCCGGTGCTGCGCCGTACGAAGGGGCTGCTGTTCTGGCGGCTGCTCGGGACAGGGCGGGGACGGTCGATGACGCTGGGCGCGGACGCCCGTCGCTGGGCGCTGCTCGCCGTGTGGCGCGACGAGGCGGCGCTGGACCGCTTCCTCGCCCGCTCCCCCATCCCGGCCAGGTGGCGGCGCGAGGCCGCCGAGTCGTGGCAGGTCCGGCTTGCGCCGCTGGCGTCCCGCGGCCGCTGGGGCGGAGCGGCGCCGTTCGGCCCGGACTCGCTCCACCACCGCGCACCGGCCCCTTCGAGCGAGCCGCCCGCTCGCGGCGTCGTCCACGGCGTGACGCCGCACGATGACGCGGGCACCGGCCTTGGATCCTTGGGCGGAGGTGCGCCGGAGTACAGGACGGGACCGGTCGCGGTGCTGACCAGGGCCGCGATCCGGCCACGGAGCCTGGTGGCCTTCTACCGGTCGGTCTCCGGGGTCGAGCGGCTGCTGCGCGAGGAGGACGGGTGCCTGGCCTCGGTGGGCATCGGCGAGTGGCCGCTGGCCCGGCAGGCCACCTTCTCGCTCTGGCGGGACGCCGCGGCCGTCCGCGATTTCGCGTACGCGCAGGGCCCGCATCGGCGGGTGGTCGAACGGGTCCGCGCGGAAGGCTGGTACTCCGAGGAGCTGTTCGCCCGCTTCGCGCCCTACGGGAGCGAGGGGACGTGGGACGGCGCCGATCCCCTCGCCGCCCGCGCGCACGAGGGCCCCTGAGAGGGTCCGGCAGGCGCGCGCCTGCGCGTGCCTCACCGGGCGGGCGTGACGGTCAGGTGCTCGCGCACGCGGGCCACCACCTGGCCCTCGGCGAGATCGCGGGCGACGACGCAGGCACGGGCGATCGTCGCGGCCCGGGAGGAGCCGTGGGCCACGACCACCGTGCCGGCGAGGCCGAGAAGGGCCGCTCCGCCGTGTGTCTCGGGGTCGTAGCGGCGGGCGACCTGCCGCAGATCGTCGGGCCCGGCGATGCCGCACCGGGCGACCAGGGACAGGGTCGCCCGGACCGTCCCCTCGACGTTCTTCAGCACCACGTTGCCGGTGAATCCGTCGGTGACCACCACGTCGACGGTACCCGCGAGGACGTCGTCGCCCTCCACGTTGCCGTGGAAGCGGAACGGCATCCAGCGCAGCAGTTCCTCCGACCGGCGGGTGAGCCGGTTGCCCTTGCCCGGCTCTGCGCCGATGGAGAGCAGGCCCACCGAGGGGTCGTCCACGCCGAGCACGAGCTGGGCGTAGGAGACACCGAGCAACGCGAACTGGGCGATCATCTGCGGGGTGGGATCGACGGTGGCGCCCGCGTCCACCAGTACCGTGGCCCCGCCCCGCACCGACGGCAGCGCCACGGCGAGCGCGGGGCGCAGCACCGGCGAGGCCGTGCCGAGCAGGCCGATCGCGCTCGCGACGACGGCCCCGGTGGAGCCGGCCGACACGAAGGATCCGCCGATGCCCTGCCGCAGCAGGTCCAGGCCGACCGCGAGGCTGGATCCGGTCCTGGTCAGGGCGCCGACGCCGCGTTCGGACATCGGGACGGCGTCGGTGGCCGGTGCGATGTCGGCCTCGCCCGCCGCGCCCAGACGCGCGAGCTCACGGCCCAGGACGTCCGGCAGGCCGGCGAGGATCACCTGGACGCCGTGTTCCCGCCGCGCCTGGACGGCTCCGCGCACGGTCTCGGCGGGGCCGTGGTCCCCGCCCATGGCGTCGAGGACGACCGGCCGCGACGAGACCGCCGGAGACGCGGCGTTCCACCCGCTCGGCGTGCCCGGCGTGCCCGGCGCCGTCGCGGACGCGGGCATGGGCCGGGACGCGGGCGTGGAGGGGGTGTCCGCCTGGGAGGGGGTGTCGTGGTCGCGATCCATCTCAGCTGGCCTTCACCTGGGCGCGGCGCTCGGCGCGGCCGGCGGCGGACGCGGCGGTCAGGTACCTGGTGAAGATCGCGAGCCGCCGCCGCCGGGGCACGCGCACCCGCCCCGCCAGGACGTCGTATCCGGCCGCCTCGACCTCCTCCAGGATCCCGCCGTACAGCTCGTAGGCGGCGCGCACGCAGGGCCGCGAGGACGGCACGAGCAGCTCGATGCCCTCCAGCGCCCGGAGGTAGTGGTCGCGTGCCCGGTCGGCCTCGTAGGCGATGAGGTCGCGGACGGCCGGGGTCGTCCGGCGAGCGATCAGGTCCTGTTCCGAGACGCCGAACTTCTCCAGGTCCTCCATGGGGAGGTAGATGCGTCCCCGGTCGAGGTCCTCGGCCACGTCGCGGATGAAGTTGGTGAGCTGGAAGGCGAGGCCGAGCTGGCAGGCCGGCTCGCGCGCCCGTCCCGCGGCGCCCGGCAGCGGTTCCAGAATGGGCAGCATCATCGTGCCGATGACCGCCGCCGAGCCGTCCATGTACCCGAGCAGCTCGTCGTAGGTGCCGTAGCGGTGGACGGTCAGGTCGGCGCGCATGGCGGCGAGGAAGGCGTCGATGTCGGCGAGGTCGATGTCGAAGCCGCGCACCGTGTGGGTGAACGCCGGCAGCACCGGGTCCGCGACGGTCTCCCCGGCGAGACCGGCGACGAGCTGGGCGACGAGATCCTCCAGCGCCGTTCCCCGGTCGCCGGTCATGGCGAAGGAGTCGACGATCTCGTCGGCGTGGCGGGCGAAGCCGTACAGCGCGTGCACGTGGGGCCGCTTCCAGGCCGGGAGCAGCAGGGTGGCCAGGTAGTACGAGCGCCCGTAGGAGGCGTGCAGCCGCCGGCACCGTTCGTAGCTGGCCGTCAGCGTGGTGGCGCGCGACGGCGCCGCGGGGTGGGATGTCATGGGGTGGACTCCAGGATGCGTTCCGCGGCCAGGCGGCCGGAGATGAGCACCGGCGGCACTCCGACTCCGGGCGCGGTGTACATGCCCGCGAAGTGCAGCCCGGGGACGCGGCGGGCCGCGCCGGCGGGCCGGAACCAGCCCGTCTGGGTGAACCGGTGGTCGAGGGCGAAGGGGGTGCCCGCCGTGTGCCCGCGCCTGTTCCACGCGGGCGGGTCGAGGACCAGGTGCGGAGCCGTCGACAGGTCGCCGTACCCGAGGGCGTCGAGCCGGCCGAGCATGCGGTGCAGGAGCCGGGGAGTGAGCCGTTCCCAGTCGCCGGCTCCGGTCAGGTTCGCGGTGGGTTCCAGCACGCTGAGGGTGGCATGCCCTTCGGGCGCGGCGGCGGCGTCGCCGCTGGGATAGGTGACCAGCAGGCTCGGGTCGGACTGCGGGCGGCCCGCCTCCAGGGCGTCGAACGTGGCGGCCCATTCGCGCCCGAAGTGCAGGGTGTGGTGGGCCTGGCCGGGCAGGCGCCGGTCCAGGCCGAAGTGGGCGACCAGGCAGGAAGGGGAGAACCGGGGACACCGCAGCCGCCAGTCGTCGGCCGCCTCCGGCAGCAGCCCGCGGTGCGCCGCCGCCCGGTCGCAGGCGACGACGACGTGGCTCGCGGGGAGCCGTTCGCCGGTGTCGAGGCGGACGCCGGTCACCCCCGCGCCGTCGGCCTCCACGGCGGTGGCGCGGACGCCGTACCGCAGGAGGGCCCCGGCCTTGCCGGCGGCGCCGGCCATGGCGAGCGGGATGGCGCGCATCCCGCCGTCGGCGGGGAAGTACACGCCGCCGACGGTGTCCATGTGGGCGATGACGGCGTAGATCCCGAGCGCGCGGCGCGGGGCCAGGCCGACGTACAGCGCCTGGAAGGTGTGGGCCCTGATGAGCCGGTCGTCGGTCAGATGCCGGCGCACCAGGCCGTCCAGCGTGCGGAACCCGCCGAGCGCGGCGAGCCTGGCAAGCGCGTACGGGCGGGCGAGCGCGCGCAGCCGCATCATGTCCCGGTCGATGAACGCCGCCCACTCCAGGCGGAACATCTCCTCCAGCAGCCGCCGCAGGCGCCGGTACCGCACCGCCTCCTCCGGGCCGCACAACAGCCGTACCTGCTCGGTCATGGCCTCTGCTCCGGCGACCACGTCCAAGCTGGAGCCGTCGTGGTAGGTGAGCCGGTAGAACGGGTCGAGCCGCCGCAGCGGCAGCCAGCCGTCCATGTCCTGCCCGGCGGCGGCGAAGGTGCCGGCGAGCACACCGGGCATTGTGAGCACCGAGGGGCCGGTGTCGAACCGGTAGGGTCCGGCGGACTCGGTTCCGCAGCAGCCGCCGGGGCCGTCCTGGGCCTCCACGACGGTCACCTCGCGGCCCGCCCCGGCCAGGCGCATGGCCGCGGCGAGCCCGCCGAGCCCCGCCCCGATGACCACGACGGGGTTCCTCGCCCCCATCAGGCGTTCCTGCCCGTCGCCGCGTCGGCGAGTTCGAGCAGGGCGGCCGCGGCCTCAGCTGGCAGGTCCGCTCCGTCGATCGCCGCCCTCGCGGCGACCAGCAGGCCGGCGATGCGCGCCTCGACGGTGTCCAGCGCGCCGGTGGAGACGATCAGGTCGCGGGCGGCGGCGACGTCGTCCTGGTCGCGCACGTGGTCCAGGAAGGCCGCGCCACGGGCGCCGGCCCGTTCGCGGGCCACCGCCGTGAGGTAGGTGCGCTTGCCCTGCAGCAGGTCGATCGCGGCGGGCTTGCCGGTGGCCGCCGGGTCGCCGAACACGCCGAGCACGTCGTCGCGGAGCTGGAACGCCTCCCCCAGCGGCAGCGCGTACGCGCTCAGGGTCGGGCGCACGGCCGGGCCGCCCCCGGCGATGGCGCAGCCGAGGTGCAGGGGCCGTTCGACGGTGTACTTGCCGGATTTGTACCTGGCGATCAGGGTGGCCTCCTCGCGGCCGCCGGTTCCGCGGGCCGCGCCGGCCAGGTCCATGTACTGCCCGGCGATGATCTCGACCCGGAGCCGGGTGAAGATCTCCAGGGCCTCGCCCAGGCGCCGCCCGCTGTCGAGCAGCGCCGCGTCGGCCCAGGTGAAGGCCATCATGCCGAGCAGTACGGCCGTGGACTCGCCGAAGCGGCGCGGGTCGCCGGACCAGCCCAGCTCCCGGTGACGGGCGGCCAGCCCGGCGTGGGCCGTGGTCTGGCCGCGCCGGGTGCCGGCCTCGTCCATCACGTCGTCGAGCAGGAGCGCGCAGGCGTGCAGCAGTTCCACCGCGCAGGCCGCGGGAAGCACGACGTCCAGGTCGGCGGGCGAGCCGCCCGCCGCGCGGTACCCCCAGTACACGAACGAGGGCCGCAGCCGCTTACCGCCCCGCAGGACGAAGTCGGCCACATATCGCCGTACGGCCGCGCGCTCCTCGTCCCCGAGGAAGTCCAGCCCGTCCATCTCGCGTTCGAGCAGGTGGCCGAGGTGGCGGTCGATCAGCTCGCGGAGTTCGCTCTTCTCCCGGGCCAACGTCACCATGGGCACCGCTCCTTCGGCCATTGCAGGGATCATGGGCCTCATCAGTAAAGTTTTCGTGCCTCCTCGGCGGCGCGGTTGCACCCATGCCGGGCATGCTCTGCAAAGCGGGACAGAAGATGAACCTCCGCTGGTCAATGCGCCCTGGTTCGTGAGCCGGCCGTGGCCGAACCGCTGGGCGCGGTGCGGCGAGGCGGCCGGAGATGGACGACGACGGAGGGTGGGGCGGCCGGTGGGGCACGACGGCGCGGCGCAGGACGGCGACGGCGCGGCGCAGGACGGCGACGGCCCGCCGGCCGGGGACGAGCCCGGCTACGGCATCGGGGCCGTCGCGCGGCGGCTCGGCGTGCCCGTTCCGACGCTGCGCACCTGGAACCTGCGGTACGGCATCGGTCCGAGCCGCCGCAGCCCGGGCGGGCACCGGCGCTACGACGAGGCCGATCTGCGCCGGCTGGAGGAGATGAACCGGCTCATCCACGCCGGGGTGGCTCCGGCGGACGCGGCGGGCCACGCCCTGCGCCACCGCCCGCCACCCGGCCCGGTCGCCCCTGCGGCCCCGGCCACCGGGCCCGTGCCGTCACCGGAGCGCACCTCGGCCGGTGAAAGCGGCCACACGGCGGCCGGTGCACCGGGCGCGGCAGGGAGCGTGCCCGGCCGCACGGCGATCGGTGAACCCGGCCACGCGCGCGATGAAGGAGCGAGATCTCCTGCGACGCCGGGACGGCCGCCCTCGGCCGCGGCGCTCGCGCGGGCGGCGCTCGCGCTGGACGTGCGCACCGTGGACGGCCGGCTGGAGGCGGCGCTGCGCGACCGGGGCGTCGCCTGGACCTGGGAGCGGCTCGTGCGGCCGGCGTTCGCCGTCATCGTCGGCAGACAGGAGGAGACGGGCGGGAGCGTGGAGGTGGAGCACCTGTTCTCCCAGCGCCTGCTGGACGCGCTGGCCGCCCGCGCCCGCGAGGCCCCCGCTCCGGCGTACCCGCGGCCGGTGCTGCTCGCGTGCGCGGAGGAGGAGCAGCACAGCCTGCCGGTGTACGCGCTGGCGGCGGCGCTGGGCGAGCTGGCCGTCGAGACGCGGGTGCTGGGCCCCCGCACGCCGTACGCCGCGCTGGAGGCGGCGATGCGGCGGCTCGGGCCCTCGGTCGTCTTCGTCTGGTCGCACCGGCGGGAGACCGGCGACGCGGTGCCGCTCGCGGCGCTGCCCCGGCTGCGGCCGGCGAGCCGTGTGGTGGTGGGCGGCCCCGGCTGGGCGGACGTCCTGCCGCCCGGGACGGCGCGCGTGTCCACCTTGCCGGAGGCGATCACGGCCGTCATGGGCCTTCTGCGCTGAGCCCATCTCTGCGGGCCGCGGTGGCGGCCGCCGGTTGCGCTGGCATGCCGAAGGCGGCTATGAATAGGTTTTGAGTAGCTTTCCGATGGCATGAGGGTGTTCATGAACGAGACCCTGGAGTACCGCCTGGCCGCAGGAGAGGAGACGGCGATCGGCGACTGCTATCGCACGCACGCCCCCGCCGTCCGGTCCTACCTGCGCAGATATGTGCCGCCCCAGGACGTCGAGGACGTCCTGCAGGTCGTCTTCACCGAGGCGTGGCGGTTCGGGCACCGCTTCGACCCTGCCCGCAGCCTCACGGCATGGCTACTGGGCATCGCCTACAAGCGCGCCGTCGACCACCTGCGGGTGCGCACGCTCACCACGGTGCCGCTGGAGGCCGCGACCGAGCCGACCGGCCACGACGGGCGCGACGACGGCGACGTGCTCGCCGACCGCGACCGCATCAGGCGGGCGCTCGCCGTCCTTCCCGACGCCCAGCGGCAGGCGATCGAGCTGGCCTACTACGGGGACCTGACCCAACGCGAGATCGCCGACCGGCTGCGCGTGCCGCTCGGCACGGTCAAGGCGCGCACGGCACGCGGCCTGCGCCGCCTGTCGCTGCTGCTCGCCCCCGCCACCACCTGACCCGTCCGCCCGTCAAGGGCAGGACCGCCGGCGGCCAACGGCCACCGGCGGGGGCCTCAGCCCGTCGGCCCCGCCGCCGCAGAGCCGGCGACCCGGACCAGCCGGCGAGGGCAGCGGCGGCGACCGTGAGCCTCAGCTCGCCGGCAGGGCGGCCAACTGGGCCGCGAGGCGGGCGATGTCGGCGTCCGCCTGGGTGGCGCGGGCGCGGACCTTGGCGACGACGTCATCGGGCGCCTTGGACATGAACTGCTCGTTGGCGAGCTTCGCGGCGACCTGGGCCGCCTCCTTGCGCGCGACGGCGAGATCCTTCTCCATGCGCCTGCGCTCGGCCGCGACGTCGATGGCGCCGGCGGTGTCGATCTCGATCGAGGCCGCGCCCACCGCGAGCCGCGCCGTCGGAGTGAACGACTCGGAGGGATCGTCCAGCCGCAGCAGGCTGCGGATCGCCGGCTCGTGCGCCGCGAGCGCCGTGCCGTCGAGCGTGAGCCTGGCCGCGACCCGCTGCCCCGGCTTCAGGCCCTGGTCGGAACGGAACCGGCGGACCTCGGTGATGAGCTCCTGCAGGGCCAGGATCTCCTCTTCGGCCGCCTGGTCGCCGTACTCCCCGGCCACCGCCGGCCACGAGGCCGCCATGATGGACGGGCCGGAGGTCAGCGCCCGCCAGAGCTCCTCGGTGACGAACGGCACCAGCGGGTGCAGCAACCGCAGCAGGGCGTCGAACACGTGGCCCAGCACCAGGCGGGTGCGGTCGGCGACCTCACCGCCCGCCGCGATCTGGATCTTGGCGAGCTCGACGTACCAGTCGCAGACCTCGTCCCACGCGAAGTGGTAGAGCTGGTCTGAGATCTTGGCGAACTCGAAGTCCTCGTAGGCGGCGTCCACCGCGCCCGTGACCGCCCGCAGCCGCGACAGGATCCACCGGTCGGCGACGGTCAGCTCGCCCGGCGCCGGCAGCGCCCCGGAGACGGTCGCGCCGTTCAGCAGCGCGAACCGGGTGGCGTTCCAGATCTTGTTGCAGAAGTTGCGCGAGCCCGCCGCCCAGTCTTCGCTGATGGCGACGTCCGAGCCGGGGCCCGCCCCGCGCAGCAGGGTGAAGCGCGTCGCGTCCGCGCCGTACCGGGAGATCCAGTCGAGCGGGTCGATGACGTTGCCGGAGGACTTGGACATCTTCTTTCCGTA
Organism: Sphaerisporangium sp. NPDC004334; assembly: GCF_053602655.1. Taxonomy (NCBI): domain Bacteria; kingdom Bacillati; phylum Actinomycetota; class Actinomycetes; order Streptosporangiales; family Streptosporangiaceae; genus Sphaerisporangium; species Sphaerisporangium sp. NPDC004334. The sequence goes on along the minus strand of NZ_JBSGDZ010000024.1, from coordinate 137,526 downwards.
CTGGTCGCGCACGATGCCGTGCAGGGCCACCGTGCGGAACGGCGGCGTGCCGTCCATGGCGTACAGCCCGAACATCATCATGCGGGCGACCCAGAAGAACAGGATGTCGTAGCCGGTGACCAGCACCGTGGTCGGGTAGAACCGCTCGAGGTCGGCCGTGCGGTCGGGCCAGCCGAGGGTCGAGATCGGCCACAGGCCCGAGGAGAACCAGGTGTCGAGCACGTCGGAGTCCTGGACGTACCCGGCGGGGGCCTGCTCGTCGGGCCCCACGCACACGACCTGGCCCTCGGGGCCGTACCACACCGGGATGCGGTGGCCCCACCACAGCTGACGCGAGATGCACCAGTCGTGCATGTCGTCGACCCAGTCGAAGTAGCGCTTGGCCAGCTCGGGCGGGTGAATGCGGGTGCGGCCGTCGCGGACGGCGTCCCCCGCGGCCTTGGCCAGCGGCTGGACGTTGACGAACCACTGCAGCGACAGCCGCGGCTCGACCACGGTCTTGCAGCGCGAGCAGTGGCCGACGGCGTGGACGTAGGGGCGCTTCTCGGCGACGACGCGGCCCTCGGCGCGCAGAGCCGCCACGACGGCGGGCCTGGCCTCGAACCGGTCGAGCCCCTGGAACGGGCCGTGCGCGGTGATGACGCCGCGCTCGTCCATGACCGTGATGGACGGCAGCCCGTGCCGGCGGCCGATCTCGAAGTCGTTGGGGTCGTGCGCCGGGGTCACCTTGACGGCGCCGGTGCCGAAGGCCGGGTCGACGTGCTCGTCGGCCACGATCGGGATCATCCGCCCGGTCAGCGGCACCTCCACCTGCGTGCCCACCAGGTGCGCGTAGCGCTCGTCGGCGGGATGGACGGCGACGGCGGTGTCCCCGAGCATCGTCTCGGCGCGGGTGGTGGCGACCACGACGGCCCCCTGCCCCTCGCCGTAGCGGATGGAGACCAGCTCGCCCTCGTCGTCGCCGTGGTCGACCTCGATGTCGGACAGCGCGGTGAGGCAGCGCGGGCACCAGTTGATGATGCGCTCGGCGCGGTAGATGAGCCCGTCGTCGTACAGCCGCTTGAAGATGGTCTGGACGGCGCGGGAGAGCCCTTCGTCCATGGTGAAGCGCTCGCGCGACCAGTCGACGCTGTCGCCGAGCTTCTTCATCTGGCCCAGGATGCGCCCGCCGGACTCCTCCTTCCACTGCCAGACGCGCTCGACGAACGCCTCGCGGCCGAGGTCGTGCCGGGAGAGGCCCTGCTTGGCCAGCTCGCGCTCGACGACGTTCTGGGTGGCGATGCCGGCGTGGTCCATGCCCGGCAGCCACAGCGTCTCGTGGCCGCGCATGCGGGCACGCCTGCTCAGGACGTCCTGGATGGAGTGGTCGAGGGCGTGGCCGATGTGCAGGACGCCGGTGACGTTGGGCGGCGGCAGCACGATGGTGTAAGGCTCTCGCCCGCTGCCTACGTCCGCCGTGAAGTAGCCCTCGGCGACCCAGCGCTCGTAGCTCTGGGTCTCGACGTCGGCGGGCGCGTACTGGGTAGGCAGCTCAGGCGTTGTCACAGTCCCCAATTGTAGGGACGGCGGCGCGCCGTCCGTGTCGCAACGACCCGGCGCCCGTTATCGGGATTATGGTCATGGCCACCGAAAAGGCATCTTCGGCACGACTGAAAGTACGGTCTTGCTACGGTGCGTAACACGCGCGAGATGTTCGTCCGGTATCGCCCGCGCGCCGCACGACCTCCGCTGCCGCGCCCACCCGGCGGGAAAGCCGATCGCGGGCCCGAGGGCCGCCATGAACCCCGCGTGATGGCCGACGGACGGCGACGGGTGGAGCGGGGCGGATAGACGGCGACGGGCGCCGCGGGGGCGGCGGGGCGGAGTCGATGGCGGGTCCCGCGGGGAGACGGCGACGGGCGCCGCGGGATCACGGGCGGCTCGATGGCCGCTCCGCGATCACGCGGCGCCCGTGCCGGAAAGGCGGGGCCGCCCGGTCAGGCGGACTTCTCCCTGGGAGTGCGCTGCTGCTTGGCGTTGAGCTGGTCGCGCGGCACCAGGGTCGGGTTGACGTGCTCCAGGACCGACTCGCGGGTGATGACGACGCGGGCGACGTCCTGGCGGGACGGCACCTCGTACATCACCGAGAGCAGGACCTCCTCCATGATCGCGCGCAGGCCGCGGGCGCCGGTGCCGCGCAGGATCGCCTGGTCGGCGATGGCCTCGAGCGCGTCGTCGGTGAACTCCAGTTCGACGTTGTCGAGCTCGAACAGCCGGCGGTACTGCTTGACGAGCGCGTTGCGCGGCTCGGTGAGGATCTGGATCAGCGCCTCGCGGTCGAGGTTGTGCACGCTGGTGATCACCGGAAGGCGGCCGACGAACTCGGGGATCATCCCGAACTTCAGCAGGTCCTCCGGCATGACGTCGGCGAAGATGTCCGAGGCGTCGATGTCGTCCTTGGAGTGGATGATCGCGTTGAAGCCGATGCCCTTCTTGCCGATGCGCGACTCGATGATCTTCTCGAGCCCGGCGAAGGCGCCACCGCAGATGAACAGCACGTTGGTGGTGTCGATCTGGATGAACTCCTGGTGCGGGTGCTTGCGGCCGCCCTGGGGGGGCACGCTCGCGGTGGTGCCCTCAAGGATCTTCAGCAGGGCCTGCTGCACGCCCTCGCCCGAGACGTCCCGGGTGATCGAGGGGTTCTCGCTCTTGCGGGCGATCTTGTCGACCTCGTCGATGTAGATGATGCCCGTCTCGGCCTTCTTGACGTCGTAGTCGGCCGCCTGGATCAGCTTGAGCAGGATGTTCTCGACATCCTCTCCGACGTACCCCGCCTCTGTGAGCGCAGTGGCGTCCGCGATGGCGAACGGGACGTTCAGCATCTTCGCCAGCGTCTGCGCCAGAAGGGTCTTGCCCGAGCCCGTGGGGCCGAGCAAGAGGATGTTGGACTTCGCCAGTTCCAGGCCGTCGTCTCGGCCGCGTTCGCCGGACTGCACCCGCTTGTAGTGGTTGTAGACCGCCACCGAGAGGGCCTTCTTCGCCTTGTCCTGGCCGATGACATAGGCGTCGAGGAACTCGTAGATCTCTCTCGGTTTGGGCAGGCTGTCCCACTTGAGCTCGGAGGACTCGGAGAGCTCCTCCTCGATGATCTCGTTGCAGAGATCGATGCACTCATCGCAGATGTAGACGCCTGGTCCGGCGATGAGCTTCTTGACTTGCTTCTGGCTCTTCCCGCAGAACGAGCACTTCAGCAGGTCTCCGCCGTCGCCGATGCGTGCCACCCCAGATACTCCTTTGCGTGGGACCGCCTGCTCCGCGATCCGAATCTTGCGGACTCGGTCCGAAAAGTCATCCCGCTCAGGTTTCGACGTTACCGTCTTCTGGGCCCTCAGTGCGCCCCCTAGCGGTGAGTCGCACCGGAACGTGCCCAATTGGGCACCGTTCCGGTGCGATCCGCGTCCTCAGGAAGCAACGGCTTGAGCGCGCTTCTTCCGTGAGGGGATGATGTCGTCGATCAGGCCGTAGGCCTTGGCCTCGTCGGCGTTGAGGATCTTGTCGCGCTCGATGTCGCGGCGGACCTCGTCGGGCGCCTTGCCCGAGTGCCGGGCGACGATCGTCTCCAGGAGCGCGCGCATGCGCAGGATCTCGCGCGCCTGGATCTCGATGTCGCTTCCCTGGCCGCCACCCTCGGTGGAGGGCTGGTGGATCAGGACGCGGGCGTTCGGCAGGGCGAAGCGCTTGCCCGACGTGCCGCCGGCCAGCAGCACCGCCGCGGCCGAGGCCGCCTGGCCCAGGCAGACGGTCTGGATCTCGGGCCGGACGAACTGCATGGTGTCGTAGATCGCGGTCATCGCGGTGAACGACCCGCCCGGCGAGTTGATGTAGATGCTGATGTCGCGGTCGGGATCGAGCGACTCCAGCGTCAGCAACTGGGCCATCACGTCGTTGGCCGACGCGTCGTCGATCTGCACGCCGAGGAAGATGATGCGGTCCTCGAACAGCTTGTTGTAGGGGTTCATCTCCTTGACGCCGTACGTCGTGCGCTCGACGAACGAGGGGATGATGTAGCGGCCGTTGATGTCCCCCGGCCGGATCAGATCACTCACGAGTTGCCCCTTCAGGAGACGGCGCCCTCAGAGGGCACCTGCCGCGCGCTGCGCACGACGTTATCGATGAAGCCGTAGTCCCTGGCCTCCTCGGCGGTGAACCAGCGATCGCGGTCGGAGTCCTTCTCGATCTGCTCCAGCGGCTGGCCGGTGTGGTGGGCGATGCGCTCGGCCAAGGTCTTCTTGACGTACAGCATCTGCTCGGCCTGGATCGCGATGTCGGCCGCGGTGCCGCCGATGCCGCCGGAGGGCTGGTGCATCATGATGCGGGCGTGCGGCAGCGCGTACCGCTTGCCCGTCGCGCCGGCGCACAGCAGGAACTGCCCCATCGAGGCGGCCAGACCCATGGCGACGGTGCAGACGTCGTTCGGCACGTACTCCATCATGTCGTAGATCGCCATGCCGGCCGTGACCGAACCACCAGGGGAGTTGATGTACAGCCAGATGTCGCGGTCGGGGTCGTCGGCGGCAAGGAGGAGCAGTTCAGCGCAGATGCGGTTGGCGACCTCGTCGTCCACCTGGGTGCCGAGCACCACGATGCGCTCACGCAGCAGACGGTTGTATAGCTGATCCTCAAGGCGGAACGAGCCGTTCTCACGGCCACGCGACTCCGGCCCAAAGCTCGTGGGCTGGTTAGAGGTCGGCGGGCTGGTCACAGCGTCACCTTCCGATGCGTCGTAATCGATGGGCTTTGCTTGTGACCTTAACGCGCGGCGCCGACCGGTCAGTCCCGGTCTCGACACTGTTCGCTGTCGGCGCAGGTACCGGGAGGTCAGTGGGACCCCGAGGCGCGACGGCGATCCTCCAGGTCGAGCTCGTGGATCAGGTGCCGCTGCGTCGCCGCGCTGATCTTGCCCTTGGAGTAGAGCTCGTCCAGTTTCTCCCGCTGGGCGTGGGCGAGTTGCCTGCGCAGCCCGCGGGTGCCGGAGTCGGGCGAGGTTCCGTCCTCGTCGTCGTCCTCATCGAGTATCGCACGCACCGTGTCCAGGCGCAGCTCCAGGAGCTGGCGGAACACGCCGGCGGTGTGCTCGTCCACCTCGCCCTCGGAGGCCAGGTGGTCGAGCCTGGACAGGGCCGCCTCCACGGTCGCCTGGCGGGCCTTGGCCTCCTCGATGACCGACTCCTGCGTCTCGCCGAGCCCGAAGCGCCGCAGCAGCGCGGCCAGCGTGGGCGCCTGGCCGATCAGCGTGGCCATGATGACCACGGCGGCCAGGAATATGAGCAGCGGCCGGTTGGGGACGGTGAGCGGGATCGACAGGGCGACGGCGAGGGTGATGGCCCCGCGCATCCCGGCCCATCCCATGACCAGCCGCTGCGCCCGCCCGATGCCGTCGAAGGACAGATGGCGGCCCGGCAGCCACTTGGCCAGCGGGAAGACCGCCATGGTCCACGCCAGGCGCGTCAGCACGACCACGGCGAGGACGACCAGCGCCGTACCGGCGAGCGTGGCGAAGGAATAGTCCGTCACCCCGTTCAGTACCTGGCGGATCTCCAGCCCGAGCAGGACGAACAGGCTGGACTCCAGCAGCAGGACCAGCACCTCCCAGAAGGCGTCGCCGGTGAGCCTGGAGGAGGGCTGGAGTAGGCCGTGGGCCCGTACGCCGAGGTAGAAGCCGGTGGTGATGGTGGCGAGCACCCCCGAGAAGCCGAAGTGCTCGGCGGGGAGGTAGGCGACGAACGGGGTGATCAGCGACACGACGATCTGCGCGCCGTTGTCCTTGATCCGGCCGCGCAGCCGGGCCACGACCCAGCCGAGGACCAGGCCGTACAGCACGCCGCCCGCCACGATGCGCACCAGCATCAGGCCGCCCTCCGAGAGGGTGACCGGCTCGGTGATCGCGGTGAGGGCGAGGCCGAACAGGGTGAGGGCCACGGCGTCGTTGACCAGGCTCTCCCCCTCCAGGATGGTCACCAGGCGGCGGGGGGCGCCCAGGCGCTTCATGACCGAGGTCGCCGCCACGGGGTCGGTCGGTGCGACCGCGGCGCCGAGTGCCAGCGCCACCGGCCAGCCGATCTGCGGCACGGCGAGGCGCACGGCGGCCATGACGGCCAGGGCGGTCACGCAGGTGAGGCCGAAGGCCATCACCGAGATGGGGACCGCGTCCTCCTTGGTCTCGCGCGGGGCGGTCAGGAAGGCCGCGCGGTAGACCAGGGGCGGCAGGTAGAGGGTGAGGATGACGTCGGGCGGCACGGCCGCCTTCCCCATGCCCGGCACGAAGCTCGCGGCCAGCCCGAGCAGGACGAGCGGGATCGCCGCGGGGATGCCGAAGCCGCGTCCGAGCCCCCGCCCCACGAGCATGATCACCGCGATGACCACGGCGACGATGACGTGGCCCTCAACCATTGGCGTCCCCGCGTACCCGTTTCACAGGTCTGAGTTGCCCGAGATCCGTCAATAATCACCCCAAGGGGCGCTAAAGGTGTGCGCATCCTGCATATGCCGGTGAATCCGAACGTGCATCCTCACGCCGCGGCGACCCGCCGAGACGGCGGCGCCCACCATGCGGCGCCCCGCCGAGACGGCGGCGCTCACCACGCGGCGGCCCGCCGGGACGGCGACGCTCACGCTGTGACGGCCCACGAGACGGCGATGCCCCCGCCGCGAGGACGCGGCGGGGGCATCGTGAAGTTTCGCGCGGCGCCGCCGGCCGTGAACCGGCGGACGCCGGGGTCACTCGGCCGGCTGGGCGGCGGCCGCGGTGGCGCCCTCGGCGTCCTCCTGGCCCTCGTTCAGCTCGGCGTAGATGGCCTTGAGGTCGACCTCGTTGCCGGCCTCGTCGGTCACCTTGACGGCGTCGCCGATGACGGTCTTGGCCTTGTCGCGGACGATCTCGACCATGGCCAGCGTGAGCTGGTCGTTGTCGGCGAGGTGCTGGGCCAGGGTGTTCGGGGCGACGCCGAGCTGCATCGCGCGGCGGACCACGAAGTTGGTCAGCTCCTCCTCGCTCACCCCGATGTCCTCGGACTTGACGATCTTGTCGAGCAGGAAGCCCGTCTTGATCGCCTTCGCCGAGTTCTCCTCGAACTCGGCGAAGCGCTCGTCCTCGGTGGTCTGGTAGAGCCGGAAGAACGCCTCGCGGCTGAGGCCGCTCTCGGCGATCTGGTGCTCGAGGTTGTGCTTGCGGGCGTCCAGCTCGGCCTTGAGCGCGCTGTCGGGCAGCGGGATGTCGATCTGGTCGAGCACGGCGGCGACGGCGTTCTCGCGGGCCTGCACGACCTGGTCGACCAGCTTGTTGCGGCGGGCCTGGGCGCGCAGGCTCTCGCGCAGCTCCTCCAGCGTGTCGAACTCGCTGGCGAGGCCGGCGAACTCGTCGTCGAGCTCAGGGAGGACCTTCTCCTTGACGCTCTTGATCGTGATGGTGACCTCGGCCTCCTCACCGGCGTTCTCGCCGCCGACGAGGGTCGTGGTGAAGGACTTCTCGTCGCCCGCGGACATGCCGACCAGCGCGTCGTCCAGGCCCTGCAGCACCGAGCCCGCGCCCACCTCGTAGGAGACGTCGGAGGCCTGCTGCTCCTCGATGTTCTTGCCGTCGATGGTGGCCGAGAGGTCCATCACGACGTAGTCGCCGTTGCCCGCGGCGCGCTCGACGCCGGTGAGCGTGGCGAAGCGCTGGCGCAGGGCGTCGATCTGGGTGTCGATGTCCTCGTCGGAGACCTCGGCCGAGGGGACGGTGACCTCGAGGCCCTCGTAGTCGGGGACATCGAAGGCGGGGCGGACGTCCACCTCGGCGGTGAACTCCACCTCCTTGCCGTCGTCGATCTTGGTGACCTCGATCTCCGGCTGGCTGACCGGGAAGACGTCGCTCTCGTCCACGGCCTGGCCGTACAGCTTCGGCAGGGCCTCGTTGAGGGTCTCCTCCAGAACCACCGCGCGGCCGAAGCGCTGCTCGATGATGCGGGCGGGAACCTTGCCGGGGCGGAAGCCGGGGACGCGCACCTGCTGCGCGACCTTCTTGTACGCCGCCTGCATGCTCGTCTCGAGCTCCTCGAACGGCACCTCGACGGTGAGCTTCACCCGGGTCGGGCTGAGCTCCTCGACAGCGGTCTTCACGGGGTGGTCTCCTTGGTCAAGCTTCTGGTGATCGCGGGCGGCGTCATGCCGTACGGCGACCGCGACATGCTCGCGCGCCGCGCCCACATGGGCGGCTCAGTGCACGGGCCAACCGGCACAACCATGTCTGGGCGTGCTCAATCGTGGCGGGTGTCCAGCGCCGCTTGCCAGTCTAGGGCAGACGAGCACCTTCGGCGTCACCGACAGGCGTCAGAATCTCTCAGAGATGATCTTTTGGAGAATGTCGACCGTGGCCTCGGGGGTGGTGCTGACCGCGCACAACCGCTCCATGACCTCGCTGTAACGGTCCACTTCGTCTCGTTTGTCCAGGTACAGCGCGCTGGCGAGCTGCTCGACGTATACCACGTCGGGAAGCTCACTGTCTTCGAAGCGGAGCACGCTGAACGCCCCGCCCTCGGCGCTGTGACCGCCGTAGCTGAACGGCATGACCTGAATCGTGATGTTCGGCTGGCGCATGAGCTCGAGCAGGTGCTGCAACTGGCCCCGCATGACGTCCGCGCCGCCGATCGGCCGCCGCAGCGCCGCCTCGTCGATCACCGCCCAGAACACCGGGCCGTTGACCCGGTCGAGCACGCGCTGGCGCTCCATGCGCAGGTCGACGCGCCGCGCGATCTCGGCCGCCCCGACGCCCGACGCGCCCGCCCTGATGACGGCACGGGCGTACTCCTTGGTCTGCAGCAGGCCGGGGACGAACTGCACCTCGTAGGTGCGGATGCGGGACGCCGCCTCCTCCAGGCCGACGTAGGCCTGGAACCACGAGGGCAGCAGGTCGTTGAACCGGTGCCACCAGCCGGGCTCGTTGGCCCTCTGCAGCAGCTCCATCACCGTCGAGCGCGCCTCGCCGTCCTCGACGCCGTAATAGGCGAGCAGGTCGGACACATCGCGTTCCTTGAACCCGACCCGGCCGAGCTCCATCCGGCTGATCTTGGATTCGGAACCGCGGATCAGATGTCCGGCCTCCTCTCGCGAAATGCCTTTCTGTTCGCGAAGCCGGCGAAGCTGGGACCCCAGCAGGATGCGGAGAGCCGTAGGACCGGATCCGGGCTGGAACTGCGTCATTCGGCCTCCTTCTCTTCTCGGGCCAGCCCACACAGTGTCACCACTTCCGGCTCTCGTGACAAGGTCTGGGCCGCGCGTCGGGCGTGCCGGTCGTATCAGTGCGACGGTGGGGTGACATCCCGGACGGTTCTTGCGCCTGCACAGCGCAGGTGCACGTGCATTTGGGTCTTGCACCAAGCCGAATACTGACCCATGATGGCCTAGTGCATATTGGGCTTAAGGTGCACTAACCCCTATAACGGCACTGGCTGCGGAGACACAATGATGGTGGGAGGTATCAGCAGGATGCTGGAGCCCCTATCCGCGGCTCATTGCCTGGAAGCAACGCCTGAAGTGGGATTTCGGCGCATATTACGTGCCGGTCGACATGAAGACCGCACCACCTGCCCGCTCCGCCCCCAGGCCGATTCCGTGAAAACGGCCCGCGACGTGACCCGCAGGACCCTGAGCGGCTGGGGTTGCCCCCAGATCGGCGACGACGCGACCCTCGTGGTGTCGGAACTGGTCACCAACGCCGTGCGCTATGCCTGCCACACCGCCCGCCGCTATGAGGACCACCCGATAACGCTGCTGCTCCTGCGAATGTCGCAGCACGTGCTGCTGGCGGTCTCCGACCCCAGCGATGAGGCGCCGACCCGCAGGCAACCCGACTTCGTCTCCGAGCACGGACGAGGCCTCTACATCGTCGACACCTACAGCAAGGCGTGGGGCTGGGAGGCGCTGGAAGAGGGTGGCAAGGCCGTCTGGGCCCTGTTTCGCGCAGAGCGCTGACCAGCGGTCAGCACGTTGCCCACAGGGTTTCGGTCCACTCGCGAACCGGCGGGCCTTCGCCGGACCCGCCGGGCGGACCCGTCCCGCGCTTCGCGCGCCGGCAGCAAGAACGCCGCCGATCGCACCGGCGGCACGATGAACCTTTCACGCCCGCTTGAGCGCCGTCCCCGCGTCCCCGCCGCCGACGGCCGGGCACAGCGTCGCCGTCGCATCGGCGCCGCCCGGCGCCGGGCACGTCGGGGTGACCGGATTTGAACCGATGATCTCCTGCACCCAAAGCAGGCGCGCTACCAAGCTGCGCTACACCCCGGAGCATCGGGCCGCTCGCGCACTCGCAAACTCCGGTACGCTTACGTCCTGACGACCGGGAGAAGTCTAGACCAGACGGCGACCGGCTCGCGCGGACGTAGCTCAATGGTAGAGCCCCAGTCTTCCAAACTGGCTACGCGGGTTCGATTCCCGTCGTCCGCTCTCAGCACGAAGGCCCAGGCAGGAGGCATGTTCTCCGCCCGGGCCTTTCCATTTCCCCCCACCGTCTTCGAGCCGTCTTATTTTTCGGCCGCTCGCGTTTCTTCTCCTCCGGCGGGGCCGAAGCGCGGGCCCCCGCCCGCCGGGACACGACCGGGGAAGATCTTGGTGGTGACCGTGTCGGTGGTGCGGGGCTTGGGCAGGGGAAGGCCATGGCTGCCGATATCGAAGAGTTCGACGTCGTCGTCCTGGGGCTCGGACCGGGAGGCGAACAGGTCGCGGGACGCCTCGCGGAGGCCGGTCTGGCCGTCGCCGGCGTCGAGTCCCGCCTGGTGGGCGGGGAATGCCCCTACTGGGCGTGTGTGCCGACCAAGATGATGGTGCGCGCCGCCGATCTGCTGGCCGAGGGCGGACGCATCCCGTCCATGGCGGGCGAGGCGGCGGTCGTGCCCGACTGGACGCCCGTGGCCCGGCGCATCCGCGAGGAGGCCACCGACAACTGGGACGACAAGGTCGCCGCCGACCGCTTCCACGACCAGGGCGGCACGCTGGTACGGGGCCGCGGCAAGATCACGGCCCCCGGCGAGGTCACGGTGGACGGCTCACGGGTGCTGCGCGCCCGCCGCGGCATCGTCGTCGCCACCGGCTCGCAGCCGGCCGTGCCGTCGATCGCCGGGCTGGCCGGCACTCCGTACTGGACCAACCGCGAGGCGACCGAGGCCGAACGGGCGCCCGAGTCGGTCATCGTGCTGGGTGGCGGCGCCGTCGGCGTGGAGTTCGGCCAGGTGCTGCACCGCTTCGGCGCCGAGGTGACCATCCTGGAGGCGGCCGGCGGCCTGCTGCCGTCCGAGGAGCCGGAGGCCGGCGAGCTGCTCGCCGAGGTCTTCGCCAAGGAGGGCATCACGGTACGCACCCACGCCAAGGTCACCCGGGTCGACCACCATGGCTCCGCCTTCACCGTGATGACCGAGGACGGCAGCCACCGCGCCGAGCGACTGCTGGTGGCCACCGGGCGGCGTTGCGACCTGGCCGCGATCGGCGTGGGCGCCGTCGGCCTGGAGGAGTCGGCGCGGGTGATCAAAGTGGACGATCGCATGAGGGCCGCCGAGGGGGTGTGGGCGGTCGGAGACGTGACGGGCGAGGGGGCGTTCACCCACGTGGCGGTGTACCAGGCGCGCATCGCCCTGGCCGACATCCTGGGCGAGCACGGTCCGGCGGCGGACTACCGGGCGGTGCCGAGGGTGACCTTCACCGACCCCGAGGTGGGCGCGGTGGGCCTGACCGAACGGCAGGCCCGCGAGCGGGGCCTCGCCGTGCGCACGGCGGCCACCCCCGTCGCCTCCTCGGCGCGCGGGTGGATCCACCGCGGCGTGGGGCTGGTCAAGCTCGTCGCCGACGAGGACGCGCTGGTCGGCGCGACGGTGGCGGGGCCGTGCGGCGGTGAGGTGCTGGGCCTGCTGACGCTGGCCGTGCATGAACGCACGCCGCTCGACCGGCTCACGAGCATGATCTACGCCTATCCGACCTTCCACCGGGCGGTGGAGGACACCCTGAGCCTCCTGCGATAACGTCCCGCGACGGCGCCCGCCGCCCCGGCGTCCCGTCCGTCCTCGCCCCTGACGGGGGGTCCGCGGCCGGGTTAACGTCGGTTGGACGACGCGGGAGGGACATGATGACGATGGACATCCGCGAGGCCTATCGCAGGGCCCTGGACGCCTTCGGCGCGCACGTTCACCAGGTCAGGGCCGATCAGTGGCGGCTGCCGACGGCCTGCGCCGGCTGGGACGTCCACGGCATGGTCGACCATCTGGTGGGCGAGAGCCTGCTGGCGCCGCAACTGCTCGCGGGGCGGCAGGCCGCGGAGGCCGGCGAGCTGACCGAGGGCGACCTGCTCGGCGACGACCCGGTGAAGGCGTTCGACGTGGCGGCGGCCGCGGCGATGCGCGCCATGGAGCCGGCCGACGTCCTCACGCGGACGGTGCGCCTGTCGTTCGGCGACGTCTCCGGGGCGGAGTACATCGCCGAGTTGTTCGCCGACACCCTCATCCACACCTGGGACCTCGCCAGGGCGATCGGCGGTGACGAGCGGCTGGACCCCGAGCTGGTCGAGGTGTGCGCCGAGTGGTTCGCCGGAGCGGAGGAGGGCTACCGGCAGGCCGGGGTGATCGCCGAGCGCCCGCCGCTGCCGGAGGACACCGACCCGCAGACCCGCCTGCTGGCCGCCTGGGGCCGCGGCGGCTGACGCGCGGGCCGAGGGAGCGCGGTACTCTCGGCCCCGTCGCGCGTCACCGCCCCCGGCACCCGGCCGGGAGACGACGTGGGGTCACCTCCGGCAGGCCCGCAAGGCCGACGCGGTGGCGAGGTGACGGCCGGCGTGGGGAGGGTCAGCGGGAGACGGGCCGCTTGCCGTGGTTGGCCTTCCTCTTCTTGCGGGCCCGGCTCTTGCGCGCGCGTCTCGCCATCTCGGCCTCCCCATCGGTACGGGTCGTGCTCCCCACCATGCATCCGCGCCCGAGCCGGTACAAGGCCCAAACGCCAAAGAAAGCCCCCGGAGCCGCCACCCGGGGGCCGTCCACCCGCCCCACCATCGCCCCTCACGTTCCAACAAGGTGCAGGTCAGATTATGTAGTATTTTGATGGAACTTGGTGGAGAGGTGAGGCGATGCTGGCTCAGCAACGGCAGCAGGCGATCCTCGAGCGCGTCCGCAGGAGCGGCGCGGTACGGGTCGCCGACCTGGTGCGGGAGCTCGGGGTGTCGGACATGACGATCCGCCGCGACCTTGAGGCGCTGGCCGAGCGCGGGCTGGTGGACAAGGTGCACGGCGGCGCCACCGCCACCGGCGCGGGGTCCACCGAGGAACCGGGCTTCGCGGCCAAGTCGGTGCGCCAGCAGGCCGAGAAGGAGGCGATCGCCCGCCGCGCCGCCGAGCTGGTGCGCCCGGGCAGCGCGGTCGCGCTGTCGGCCGGCACGACCACCTGGACCCTGGCCCATCACCTGGCCGACGTCCCCCACCTCACGGTCATCACCAACTCCGCCCAGGTCGCCGACGTCTTCCACCGGGCCGGGCGCGCCGACCAGACCGTCGTGCTCACCGGAGGGGTGCGCACGCCGTCGGACGCGCTGGTGGGGCCGGTCGCCGTGGCGGCCATCCGCGCGCTCAACGTCGACACGCTGATGCTCGGCGTGCACGGCATGAACCCCAGGGCGGGCTTCACCACTCCCAACATCCTTGAGGCCGAGACCGACCGCGAACTGGTCGCGGCGGCGCAGCGGCTGGTCGTGCTGGCCGACCACACCAAGTGGGGCACCGTCGGCATCAGCACGATCGCCAAGCTGGACGAGGCGCACGTCGTGATCAGCGACACCGGCCTGCCGGAGGAGGCCAGATCGGCGCTGTCCGAGCAAGCCGGCACGCTGCTGCTGGCCGACCCTGCGGGGACGGCGCCACCGACCGAGCCGGCGCGCGACGCCGGCGGGTCCGGACGCGCGAACCGCGCTCCGGGAACAGAACGGGCGGCCCGGGCCGCCGACACGACAGGACAGGCGGCTCAGCCGGCCGCCGGACAGGAGGTGGCCCGGTGAAGCGGACCGTCACCCAGCTCGCCGATGGGCGAGAGCTCATCTACTTCGACCACGCCGAGAGCGCCGACCGCGGCGCCGCCGACACCCGCGAGCTGCCCCCGCGCCCCGCGGCCTCGGACCTGCGGTACGACCCGGTGATGGACGAGTGGATCGCCATCGCCGGGCACCGCCAGGGCCGCACGTTCCTGCCTCCCACCGACGAATGCCCTCTGTGCCCCTCCCGGCCGGGCCACGCGACCGAGATCCCCGCCGCCGACTACGACGTCGCGGTGTTCGAGAACCGTTTCCCGTCCTTCAGCTTCAACCTGGGCCACTACGAGGACGTGGGCGGCCTGAGCGAGGTGCGGCCCGGCGTCGGCCGGTGCGAGGTGGTGTGCTTCACCTCCCGGCACGACTCCTCCTTCTCCCGGCTGTCTCCCGAGCAGGTCGATCTGGTGCTGGTGGCGCTCGCCGACCGCACCGACCACCTCTCGCGGCTGGAGGGCGTGGAGCAGGTGTTCCCGTTCGAGAACCGCGGCGCCGAGATCGGCATCACGCTGGCGCACCCGCACGGCCAGATCTACGCCTATCCGTACGTGACGCCTCGCACGCGGCAGATGCTGGCCTCGGCGGCCCGCTACCGCGAGCGCACGGGCGGCGACCTGTTCGCGGACGTGCTGGCCGCCGAGCGCAAGGCCGAGACGCGCGTGGTCGCCTCCAACGAGCACTGGACGGCGTTCGTCCCCGCGGCGGCGCGGTGGCCGTTCGAGGTGCACGTCTACCTCAACCGCAGGGCGGCCGACCTTCGCGAGCTGGACGCCGAGGAGCGCGCGGCCTTCGGCCCGCTCTACACCGACGTGCTGCGGCGGCTGGACGGGCTGTTCGGGGTCACCATGCCCTACGTCGCGGCCTGGCACCAGGCACCCGTGCGCACCGGGCGCGACCTCGCCTACCTGCACCTGCAGCTGTTCAGCATCCGGCGGGCGGCGCAGAAGCTGAAGTACCTGGCGGGGTCTGAGTCGGCGATGGGCGCGTTCGTCAACGACGTACTGCCCGAGGAGGCGGCCCGGATGCTGCGCGAGCAGCCGTGACCGCGCCCGCCCTGGACGGCCCGCCGCGGGCGCGGCGGCGGTGACCACGCGCACGTCACGTCGGGGGACGTCACATCCGGGGTCGCCATAAATACGGATCTACCACTACCATCCATCAGACACCGGCCGTAACGGCCGGTCCGCCTAATCCCAGGTGCCCCGCCTGGGAGCCGGGGACCCATCGGTTCCTCTGGGGTGAATCCACGCGTGTGGTAGGGCGTCTCCGGCCCGAACCCGTCAGCTAACCCGGTCGGCAGATGGAGAGGAGCGGGCTCTGCCCCTGTCTTCCGGCCGCCACGGTTCCGTGGCCGCCTGCGCTCTGATGGTGGCCGCCCTGGTGCTCGGCCCGTCCACGGCCGGCGCCGCCGCCCCCAAACCCACCGAGAAACAGCTCAAGGCACAGCTCGCCGCCCTTGGCAAGCAGGTCGACAAGCTGATCGCCCAGTACAACGCCAAGCGCGTCGCGGTCGCCAAGGCCAAGGACGCGGAGAAGAAGGCCCGCGAGCGGCTGAAGGCCGCGGAGACCGAGCTCACCGCCTCCGAGGGCCAGGTGGGCGACATCGCCCAGCTCAGCTACCAGGCGGGCAGCGGCCTCGGCATGATGCGCGAGCTCATGTCGCCCGGTTTCGGCGGCGCCGCGATGCTGCAACAGCTGCAGGCCGAGCAGTCCGCCGAGATCGGCCGATATGCCACGGCCCGTGACGCCCGCAAGAAGGCGGCCGACGACGCGGCCGCGCTGACCGACGGCCTGCGCGACGACGTCGTCGAGGTGACCGCCCAGCGCAGGGACGCCGAGAAGCTGATCGGCCAGATCAAGGACAAGCTGGACCGGCTCGTGCCCACCGCCCCGGGCAAGCAAGCCAACGGGAGCTGGGCGCCCGAGCTGCCGGCCGGGAGCGAGAACATCACCCCGCGGATGCGGCTGATGCGCGCCGAGGTCAAGGACCACTTCCCGCTGCGGTTCCCCGTCGGCTGCTACCGCCCCGAGAACAGCGGCGAGCACCCGCTGGGCCGGGCGTGCGACTTCATGCTCAGCTCCGGCGGGGCGATGCCCTCGCCCGCCGGCGTCGCGATGGGCGAGCAGATCGCCGCCTGGGCCATCAAGAACGGCGGCAAGCTCGGCGTGAAGTACGTGATCTACCGGCAGCGGATCTACAACCTGGGCTTTCCCGGCTGGCGGTCGATGGCCAACCGCGGCGGGATCACCGCCAACCACTTCGACCACGTGCACATCTCGATGTACTAGCCGTCCGGCCGTCTTGCCGCCGGTGAAAGTTCCATCCGGACGCTCGCCCGGAGGATGTATTACGGTGACCCGCCGCCCGGTGACCGTGCGGCGGGCGTGGCACCGCGACGTGGCTCCGGGGCGCCTGCCGCGCGGCCCGGCGCCGGTGGGGCCGATCAGCCCGGCAGGCGGATGGGGTTGACGATGTCGGCGTAGATGAGCAGGCTGCTCATGGCGATCAGGAAGATCGCGACCGTGTACGTCAGCGGCAGCGCCTTGGCGATGTCCACGTGCCCCGGCATCGGGCGGCGGCGCACCCGGGCGTAACCGCGCTTGATGCCCTCCCACAGGCCGCCGGCGATCTGGCCGCCGTCCAGTGGCATCAGCGGGATCAGGTTGAACATGCCGATCGCGAGGTTGAACCCGGCCAGGAGCTGGATGAAGCCGGCGATCTTGTTCTCCAGCGGGATGGCCGCCGCGGCGATCGCGCCGCCCAGGCGCCCGGCGCCGACGACGCTCTGCGGGCTGTTGAGGTCACGCTCGGCGCCGCCGAAGGCCGCCTGCCAGACCCCGACGAGCTTCTGCGGCAGTTGCAGCAGTGCCGAGCCGGTGCGCCTCACCAGGTCCGCCATGGCGCCGACGACGTACCCGAGCCCCTGCTTCTCCACGACGAGGGTGGGGCTGACTCCGAGAAAGCCGACGTTCTTGTCCAGCTTGTCCGGGTCGTCGAGCGAGGGGCGATCTTGCGCGATGAGCGTGGCGTTCAGCGTCATCGGCTTGCCGTCGCGCTCGATGCCGATGGCGACCGGGCCGGGGCCGTGGGTGCGGATCAGCGTGCTGGCGTCGTCCCAGGAGTTCACCGGCCTGCCGCCGAACGAGACGATCTTGTCCTTGGCCCTGAGCCCGGCGAGCGCCGCGGGCGTGGACCGGTGGGCCGGGGTGCACTGCTGGCCCTTCGCCTGCTCGGCCACGGTGACGACGCACTTGGAGACCTCGGCGACCACGGGCGTGGGCACCGAGATGCCGAAGCCCATCAGCACGATGGCGAACAGCACGAAGGCCAGCACGAAGTTCATCGCGGGACCGCCGATGAAGATGATGACCTTCTGCCACCAGGGCTTGCGGTACAGGACGCGGTCGGCGTCGCCGGGCCTGACCTCCTCCAGCGCCGCCTGCCTGGCGCTCTCGATGAGCGCCTGCCACGGCCCGGTGGAGATGTTGCGAAGCTTGTTCGGATCATCGTTGGGCCGAGGGGGAAGTGCCCCGATCATGCGGATGTAGCCGCCCAGCGGAATCCACTTCAGGCCGTATTCGGTATCACCGCGGCGGCGCGACCACATCGTGGGCCCGAAACCGACCATGTACTGCGTGACCTTGACGCCGAAGAACTTCGCGGGCACCAGATGGCCCAACTCGTGCAGGGCAATGGACACGGCCAACCCGACGAAGAAGATGAGAAACCCGGCCACTGCGAGCCAGCTCATAGGTGCTACCCCCACGTCGGAGAAGATGCCTTCTGTTTGGATTGCCCGTTCCGAGCGTAACCGAACGCGCGAGGGCTTCGGCCGCCGCCGGAAAACAACACTCAACGACCAAGCGTAGGAGTGACTTGCGCGCGGTGGAGCGAATCGGGAGACTGCATTGACGGTACGCAATCATGTAGACACCGTGGGATATGAGTCGGCGTAGCATAATTTGCCGGTTCTGTTCCCAAGGACCAAGGGAGCACCTTGATACGCATCCTGGTTGCCGAACACCTACCTCTCGTCCGCCGGGGCCTTGTCGCCTCGCTGAACGGCGAGAAGGATCTCATGGTGATCGCCGACGTCGCCTCCGGCGAATACATCGTGCCGGCAGCCATGGAACTCACCCCGGACGTGGCGGTGGTCGACGTCGACCTCCCCGACGTCGACGGGCTCACCGCCGCCGCGCGCCTGCACCAGAAGGCGCCGCGCTGCAAGGTGCTGCTGCTGTCGGCGCGGCCGAACCCCGGGCAGGTGCGCCGGGCCTTCGCCGCCCACGCGCTCGGCTTCCTGAGCACGAACGTGGCGCCCGAGCATCTGGCCGACGGCATCCGCCGCGTCGCCTCCGGGCGCAAGGCCGTCGACTCCGACCTCGCCATCGCGGCGCTCACCTCGGCCGACAACCCTCTCACCCCCCGCGAGCAGGACGTCCTGCGCATCGCCGCCCAGGGCGCCTCCTCCAAGGAGATCGCCGCCAAGCTCTATCTATCTGTGGGAACGGTCCGAAATCACCTGTCGCGCATCATCTGCAAGACCGGAGCCCGCAACCGCGCCGACGCGGTGCGCATCGCCGCCGAGACCGGCTGGCTCTGATCGCGTTGGGCGCGGACGCTACGGCCGCCAGATGAGGATGAGCGCGCAGTCGTCGTTGTGCCCGGCCGACATGGAGTTGACCAGGGGGCGGGCGCCGTCGTGGAAGCCCGAGGGCACCAGCCGCTCGGCCTCGCCGAGCAGCCGATCAAGCCCGGAGTCGATGTCGCGCCCGGGCTGCTCGATCAGGCCGTCGGTGTAGAGCATCAGCGCGTCGCCCTTGCGCAGCACGCCGCTGTCGGGCTCGCAGTGCAGGTCGGGGACGACGCCCAGCACGACGCCCTTGGCGGCCGACACCTGCCAGGTGCCCGTGCCCGCGTCGAACTTGACCACCGGCGGATGCCCGGCGGAGGTGATCTGGTACGCCCCCGTGGACAGGTCGAGCCGGAGGTGGACGGCGGTGACGAAGCCCTCGCCCTCGGGCTGGCGGTGCAGGTAGGCGTTGCAGGCGGGCAGGAAGGACTCGACCGACCCCAGCAGCCCGCCGAAGGTGCCCGAGAGCATCAGCGCGCGGGTGCCAGCGTCCACGCCCTTGCCCGACACGTCGACCAGGGCGACCTCGAGAACGTTCCCGTGGCGCATGGAGACCAGGAAGTCGCCGCCGAAGGAGGAGCCGCCCGCCTGCTTGAGCACGACCCGCGAGCCCCACTCTTTGCGGTTGAGCGGCGGCAGCTCGCCCTGCCGCTTGAGGCGGTCGCGCAGTTCGAGCAGCATCGCGTCCCCGCGCAGCCCCTGGACGCCCAGCTTGCCGCGCGTGCGGGCCATGAGGAAGGCGAGCACCGTCGTGAACCCGATGGTCACCAGCAGCCCCGCGCCGACGGAGCGCACGCCGAGCGTGGCCGCGATGTAGCCCAGCGCCACGGCGACGGCGCCCACCAGGGCGGCCAGGCTGCGCATGCGGAGCTGCAGGCCCCCGACGAGGGTGACCAGGATGAACAGGCTCGGTGAGAACCACTCGGTGGAGACGCGCGCGGCGAGAGCGCCGAGCGCCAGCGTGGCGACGCTCAGCGTGATGAGCAGGTTCCGGTCACGCGCCAATGGCCCCCTCCGCAGGAACCGCACGATCCGCACCAGGAACGGGATGCGAACCAAGATCGCGCGGAGCCGCGGGGGGATCAGCGGCGCCGGACGGGAAGTCATGATGCGCTCGACTCTATCTGCCCATCTGCCGTTTGGGCAGCCGACTTGACCAAGACCTTGATCATTAAACGGGGATATTAGGTGGCCGATCCGGTTTGCCCGGTCATAACGTTGGCCAGGTGAACAGCGAACAAAGCACGCGGCCGGGCATGGTCATCCGTCCCATCGACGAGTCGGAATGGCGGGCATGGCTCGACGTGGACGAAGAGGCGTTCTCCGACGACAACTCCCCCGCCCGCGCCGATGCGTTCAAGTCGCTGCTGGAGTTCGACCGGTCGCTCGGGGCCTTCGACGGCGACCTGCTGGCCGGGGTGGTCGCCGGGCTGACCTTCACGATGACCGTCCCCGGCGGCCCAAAGCCGGTCTGCGGCGTGACCGCCGTCGCCGTGCTCCCCTCCCACCGGCGCCGGGGCGTGCTCACCTCGCTGATGCGGCGGCAGCTCGAGGGGCTGCACGAAAGCGGTGAGCCGGTCGCGGCGCTGTACGCCACCGAGGCCGCCATCTACCAGCGGTTCGGGTACGGCAGGGCCACCGACAACCTGTTCCTCACCATCCCCGCGCGCTCCCCGTTCGCCGCGCACGCGCCGGTCGACCCCTCACTGCGGTTGCGCGTCGTCAGGCCCGCGGCCGAGGCGCGGGCGGACCTGCAGAAGGTGTTCGACACCGTGCTGCCGACCCGTCCCGGCCTGTACTCCCGCAACGACGCCAAGTGGAACATCCTGATGGCCGACGACCCCGACCACCGTCGCGGGGGCAGCGCGCTGCGCTGCGTGATCGCCGAGGACGACGCGGGGCCGCGGGGGTACGCCCTGTTCCGGGTCAAGCCGGGGGTCACCGAGAACGACGTGCCCGACGGCGAGCTGCGGGTGATCGACCTGTTCGGCCTGGACCCCGCGGCCTACGCCCTGCTGTGGCGCCACGTCCTCGACCGCGACCTGTGCTCGCGGGTGCGCGCCCCCATCCGCCCGGTCGACGACCCGATCATGCACCTGCTCGCCGAGCCCCGCCTGCTCAACGCCGGGTTCGTCGACGAGATGTGGGTGCGGGTGGTGGATGTCGACAGGGCGCTCGCCGCCCGCGCGTACGCCGCGCCCGTGGACGTCGTCCTGGACGTCCAGGACACCGTGTGCCCGTGGAACGCCGGGCGCTGGCGGCTGTCGGCCGGCGCCGGCGGGGCCGTCTGCGCCCGCACCACCGACCCCGCCGACGTGGAGCTGCCGGTGAGCGTCCTCGGCGCGGCCTACCTGGGCGGGCGGACGCTCGGCGCCTACCAGGCCGCGGGCGTCGTCCGCGAGACCCGCCCGGGCGCGCTGCGCGCCCTGTCGGCCGCGATGACCTGGGACGTCGCGCCGTGGGGCGGCATGATCTTCTGACACCCGCCGGCCGGCCCAGGCGAGATGCCCGGGCCGAGGTGACAGGCCGGACGGCCGGGCCAGGCCGTGAAGACGGGTGCGAAGGCCGACGCCCGACGAGCCGCAGGCCGGGCGAGCGCGCCCGCCGCGATGGCGAGGAGGGCGACAGAGCCCCTGGCTTTCCGGCGGCGCTGTTCTAGGCTTTGCCCATGGCACTGCAGAGCTTGCAGATCACCGCGATCACGGCGATGCGGGCGCGCGACGTCTCGCGTCCTTCGTCCGACCAGCAGGAGGCCGCCGACCGGCGGCCGCTGCGCGACGAGATGGCCCGCAAGGCCGACGCCCCGCGCAAGAGCGAGCCCGCTCGCAAGCCCGAGCCGCCGCGCAAGCCCGACCCACGCCGCCGCAAGGACGCCTAGCGGCTCAGCGGCTCAGCGGCCCGGCAGGGGCGGGATGCCGCCGCCGGTCTCGTAGGCCGAGATCTGGTCGATGCGGCGCTGGTGGCGCTGCTCACCGGAGAACGGCGTGCTCAGGAACACCTCGACGAAGCGCGTGGCCTCCTCCAGGGAGTGCATGCGGGCGCCCAGGCTGATGACGTTGGCGTCGTTGTGCTGCCGCGACAGCGAGGCGGTCTCCTCGCTCCAGGCCAGCGCCGCTCGGACGCCGCGCACCTTGTTCGCCGCGATCTGCTCGCCGTTGCCCGACCCGCCGATCACGATGCCGAGGGACCCGGGGTCGTTCACCACGCCCTCGGCGGCGCGCAGGATGAACGCCGGATAGTCGTCCTCGGCGTCGTACACGAACGGGCCGTCGTCGACGACGTCGTGGCCGTGCTCCTTCAGCCAGGAGACGAGGTGGTTCTTGAGTTCGTAGCCGGCGTGATCGGCGGCGATGTAGACGCGCACGCGCCCATTGTCGCAGCCCGGCTTCCCTCGGGTCCATCGGGCCGCGCCGTAGGCGGATCACCGGCCCCCACCGGCGCGGATTCCGTTAGAGTAATAGGCGCTTGGCCACATGACCCCTTACAGGAGAGTTTCATGCGTGAGATCCGCGTGATCGGGGACCCCGTCCTGCGCACCCCCGGCGAGCCGGTCACGTCTTTCGACCGCGATCTTCGGCGGCTGATCGACGAGATGATGGAGACGATGTACGCCGCCGACGGCGTCGGCCTGGCCGCCCCGCAGATCGGGGTGTCCAAGCGGCTGTTCGTCTACGACGCCAGCGGGCGCAAGGGGCACGTCGTCAACCCCGAGCTCACCATCGACGACGCCGAGGAGGTCCTCGACGAGGAGGGCTGCCTGTCGGTGCCCGGCCGCGACACCGGCAAGCCGCTGTACGCCCGCACGCCGCGCGCGGCGGGGGTGAGCGTGCGCGGGTTCGACCGGCTCGGCCGGCCGGTGCGCCTGAAGGCGCGAGGGCTGCTGGCCCGTTGCTTCCAGCACGAGTACGACCACCTCGAAGGGGTCATCTACGTCGACCGCCTGCCCAAGAACGCCGCCCGCGACATCCTGCTGCGCACCCCCTGACGCGTCTCCGGGTCACAGAGCGCGTCGTCAGGCGGCCCTGGGGCCGCCCGGCGTCATGGGCGGTCGTCGTGCCCCACGGGCACGGGCGCCGCGCGGCGGGGCGTCCGCAGGCGGGCGACCAGCCACAGCAGGGGCCGGGCGACCAGGCCCAGGCCGGCCAGGAGCAGCGCGGCGACGACGACCCACTCGTTGGAGCCGCCGGGGCCGTACACGTGGCCGCGCCGCCCGGTGTCGAAGGCCGGGGAGGTGGCGCCGGCGGTGAAGGTGCCGCGCTCGCTGCCGTAGAACCCGATGTCCTGCCGCACGTCCCTGCCGTCGCGCGAGCGGAACGTGCCGGTCCACGAGCACTGCTCGTGGCCGGGATGCTGGATGCAGTCGAGCCGGCGGGCGGTGAAGGTGCCGGGGATCCCGTCGCCGCGCAGGGCCGCGATGGCAGGCCCGGCGTTCTGGACGGCCAGCAGCATGAGCAGCAGCCCGCCGAGCGCCAGCGCCATCTCGAACGCGCTGACGCGTCGCGCCGTACGGACCGACGGCTTCACCGCGACCGCCCTCCTCACTACAGTTGCAGGGACTTGACCTCGAGGTACTCCTCAAGGCCGAACTCCCCGAGCTCACGTCCGACACCCGACTGCTTGTAGCCGCCGAACGGGGCCGAGGTGTTGAACCGGCCGCCGTTGATCGCCACCTGGCCGGTGCGCAGCCTGCGCGCCACGGCCACCGCCTCCTCCTGCGTGCCGCCCCACACCGCGCCGGAAAGTCCGTAGGGGGTGCCGTTGGCGATGTCCACGGCCTCGTCGACGGAGGTGTAAGGGATGAGCGACAGCACCGGGCCGAAGATCTCCTCCTGCTCGATGACCATGCCCGGCGCGACACCGGCGAAAACGGTCGGCTCGACGTAATAGCCGCGTTCGAGCGGCCGGTCGCCGCCGCCGGCGACCAGCCGGGCGCCCTCCTCCTGCCCTCGGTTGAGGTAGTGGACCACGCGGTCGCGCTGGGCGGCCGACACCAGGGGGCCGAGGCGGGTGCCCTCCTCGAACGGGCCGCCGAGGGTGTAGGTGCCGGCGAGGGCCGCGGCCTGACCGGCGGCCTCGTCGTACCGGTCACGGTGCACGAGCATGCGGGTGAGGGCCGAGCAGGTCTGGCCGGAGTTGACGAACGCCCCCGCCACGCCGAGCTTCACCGCGGTCGCCAGGTCGGCGTCCGGGAGGATGAGATTGGCCGACTTGCCGCCGAGCTCCAGCGCGACGCGCTTGACGGTGTGGGAGGCCAGGGCCGCGACGCGCCTGCCCGCCCCTGTGGAGCCGGTGAAGGACACCATGTCGACGCCGGGGTGGGAGGCGATGGCCTCGCCCACGACCGGCCCCGGGCCGCTGACCATGTTGAACACCCCGGGGGGCAGCCCGGCGTCGTGCAGGATCTCGGCGAAGGCGTAGGCGGCGAGCGGGGCGACCTCGCTCGGCTTGAGCACCACCGTGCACCCGGCGGCGAGGGCCGGGGCGACCTTGCACACCACTTGGTGCAGGGGGTAGTTCCACGGGGTGATCGCGCCGACGACGCCGACCGGTTCGCGCAGCACCAGCGAGTCGCCGACACGGGTCTCCCGGTCGCACCGCTCCTCGGCCAGACGGGCGTGGTCGGCGAGCACCGCGGCGGGCATCAAGGTCTGCACCTTGAGCGCGAAGGCGTACGGGGAACCCATGTCTGTGGCGATGGTGCGCGCCATCTGCTCCGCGCGTTCCTTGAGGAGGTCGGCCGCCGCTTTGAGGATCTTGCCCCGGTCGGCGGCGGCGGTGCCCGACCACGCCGGGAACGCGGCGCGGGCGGCGGACACGGCCCGGTCGACGTCACCCGGCGAGCCCGCGGGCACCCGGTCGATGACCTGCTCGGTCGACGGATCGACGACGTCGATGCCCTCACCGGACGAGGAGGATACCCAGGCTCCTTGCACGTAAAGCTGACGCATGCCCCTCGATTCTCGCGCGCGGTCGTCGCGGCGGACGGTCACCCCGCCGGGCGGCGCGCCTGCGCCGCCCGGCGGGCGCGACTGCCGAGACCACGGTGCCACGCCGTCGCCACCATCTGCCGCCTGTCATCTCACATAACGGTCAGGGAAGGAGAACGGATCGAGTTGACCATGGCTTTCCCGCAGGGCGCAACCCTCCGCACGCATCCGGTCACGGACGGGCCGCGGCCCGACCGGTCAGTCGAAGATCGGCTCCCGGGTGCGCGAGCGCTTCAGTTCGAAGAACCCGTCGGTGCCGGCGACGAGCCGCACGCCGTCCCACAGCCTGGCGGCCGCCTCGCCCTTGGGGGCCGGGGAGATCACCGGGCCGAAGAAGGCGACGCCTTCGACGGAGATGACGGGGGTGCCGACCTCCTGCCCGACAAGGTCGATGCCGTGCGCGTGCGACCGGCGCACGGCGTCGTCGAAGTCGGTGGAGTCGGCGGCGGCGACGAGCTCGCGGTCCAGGCCGGCCGCCTCCAAGGCGTCGGCGAGCAGCGCGCGCAGGGCGGCGACGGCGTCGAAACCCTCCTCGCCCTCGGCGGGCTTGAGGCGGCGCTGGTTGTGGATGCGGACGCCGATCTGGGTGTAGAGGTCGCCGATGACGTGCTCGCCGTACTTCTCGGCGGCGGCCTGCACGACCCGGACCGGGGCCATGGCGTCACGGAGAAACTCGCGGTACTGCTCGGGGATGTCCTTGTCCTCGTTGAGCACGAACAGGCTCATGATGTGCCATCGCGGCTCGACGGGTCGTACCTTCTCCACCTCCAGCACCCAGCGCGAGCTCATCCAGGCCCATGGGCAAAGGGGGTCGAACCAGAAGTCCACCGGGGTTCGTTCAGTCATGGCCAGCTTCCCTGCTCCTGCTCGTGGCGGATGTCCCGATACATCTGCCAGCCCCGGCCACGCGCGCGCTATTCCCAATTCCTGGTATCTCGGTGGGAAATCATTTCACCCGCGCCCCCTGATGTCCCTGCACCGGTGCGGCATCATGGCGCCCGACGTGGCAGGATTCATGCATTCCTCTCGCGAAGGGGCAGAGGAGATCGGCGATGAGGAGCGGATGTGGCAGGCAATCTGACCCGTGACGAAGCCCGGGTGCGGGCTCGTCTGCTCAAGGTGCGGTCCTACTCGGTCGAACTCGACCTCACCGAGGGCGAAGAGCGCTTCGAGAGCGTCACCACGGTCCGATTCTCCTGCGCCGAACCGGGCGCGACGACCTTCATCGAACTGGCCGAGGCGAAGATCCGCAAAGCCGTCCTGAACGGCGCCGAGCTCGACGTGACGACCTACGACGCCGAGACCGGCCGCCTGCCGCTGCCTGGCCTGGCCGCCGACAACGAGCTGCTCGTCGACGCCGACTGCAGCTACATGCGCACCGGCGAGGGCCTCACCCGCTTCGTCGACCCGCTCGACCAGAAGGTCTACCTGCACTCGCAGTTCGAGACGGCCGACGCCCACCGCATGTACGCCTGTTTCGACCAGCCCGACCTGAAGGCCGCCTTCGAGCTCGGGGTGCTGGCGCCCTCCGACTGGGAGGTCATCTCCAACGCCGCCCCCGACTCCGTCGAGGAGCTCGAGGAGCACCAGGGCCGCCACGGCACGCTCCAGCGCGCCAAGCGCTGGCACTTCCCGCCCACCCCGGTGATGTCGACCTACATCACCGCCCTGGTCGCCGGCCCCTACGCCGTGGTCCGCGACGAGCACGACGGCATCCCGCTCGGCGTCTTCTGCCGGGCCTCCCTGGCCGAGCACCTGGACGCCGGCAACATCTTCGAGGTCACCAAGCAGGGCTTCGACTTCTTCCACCGCGTGTTCGGCCTGCGCTACCCGTTCGGCAAGTACGACCAGGTGTTCGTCCCCGAGTTCAACGCCGGGGCCATGGAGAACGCCGGCGCGGTGACCTTCCTGGAGGACTACATCTTCCGCTCCCGCGTCACCGACGCCATGGTGGAGCGCCGCGCCGAGACGATCCTGCACGAGATGGCGCACATGTGGTTCGGCGACCTGGTCACCATGCGCTGGTGGGACGACCTGTGGCTGAACGAGTCCTTTGCCACCTACATGTCGGTGCTGTGCCAGGCCGAGGCCACCCGCTGGGGTCAGGGCGCCTGGACGACCTTCGCCAACGTGGAGAAGTCCTGGGCCTACCGCCAAGACCAGCTGCCCTCCACCCACCCGATCGCCGCCGACATTCCCGACATGCAGGCCGTGGAGGTCAACTTCGACGGCATCACCTACGCCAAGGGCGCCTCGGTGCTCAAGCAGCTGGTGGCCTACGTCGGGCTCGACAACTTCCTCGCCGGCGTGCGCGACTACTTCGACGAGCACGCCTGGGGCAACACCGAGCTGAAAGACCTGCTGTCGGCGCTCGAGCGCACCTCCGGCCGCGACCTGTCCTCCTGGTCCAAGGAGTGGCTGGAGACCGCCTGGGTCAACACGCTGCGCCCGTCCTTCACCGTGGACCCCGAGGGCCGGTTCCTGCACTTCGAGGTGCTCCAGGAGGCCCCGGCCGACTACCCGACCCTGCGCTCGCACCGCGTCGCCATCGGCCTGTACTCCCGGGTGAACGGCTCGCTCACGCGGGTCAAGCGGGTGGAGCTCGACGTCGTGGGCGCTCGCACGGCCGTGCCCGAGCTGGCCGGCGAGGCTCAGCCCGACCTGATCCTGGTCAACGACGACGACCTGACCTACGCCAAGATCCGCCTGGACGAGCGCTCCATGCGCACGCTCGTCGACGGCGGCATCGCCGGCTTCGCCGAGTCGCTGCCGCGGGCGCTGAGCTGGTCGGCCGCCTGGGACATGACCCGCGACGCCGAGATGGCCACGCGCGACTACGTCCGGCTGGTCACCTCCAACGTCCACGCCATCGCCGACATCACGGTCCTGCAGACGGTGCTGCGCCAGGCGCGCCTGGCCGCCCAGCAGTACGCCGACCCGGCGTGGCGGGCCACCGGCCTGGCGGAGCTGTCGGCGGCGCTGCGCCGGCTGATCGCCTCGGCCGAGCCCGGCTCCGACCACCAGCTCGCCTATGTCAACGCCTTCACCGCCGGGGCCACCACCACCGAGGACCTCGCCTTCGTCAAGGGCATCATCGACGGCACGTCGGTCCCCGAGGGCCTGACCGTGGACGCCGACCTGCGCTGGACGCTGACGCACGCGCTGGTGTCGGGGGGCGTGCTGTCCGCCGGCGACATCGCCGAGGAGCTGCGGCGCGACCCGTCGGCCCGGGGCGAGCAGTCGGCGGCCATGTGCCAGGCGGCCATCCCGACCCCCGAGGGCAAGGCCGAGGCCTGGTCCAAGATCACCGGTGGCGCGCTGAGCGGCGCGGCGCTGCGCTCGACCATCGTCGGCTTCATGGACCCCGACCACGTCGAGCTGCTCCAGCCCTACGGCGAGCGGTTCTTCCAGGAGGTCGGCCGCATCTACAAGAGCTGGCCCTCCGACAGCGCCCAGCGGTTCGCGATGGGGTGCTACCCGGCGCTGCTCATCGACCCCGGGACGGTGGCGAGGACGCAGGACTACATCTCCGCCGACCAGCCGGTGCCGGCGCTGCGCCGCCTGCTGATGGAGGGCGCCGACTCCATCGGCCGTGCCCTGCGCGCCCGCGCCAAGGACTCCTCGGCCGCCTGATCCACCCCTCCCCCGGGGCCCGCCCGCCGGCGGGCCCCCTCGCTCCGAGGTGCACCCTCCTTTGAGCCCGGCCCGCCTGGTGTCCAAGTCCGGTTGAACGCCAGGCGGGCCGGTCGGCCGCGCGTTCCGCGGCCGAACCTCCCAGCGGGCTGTAAGCCTCCTGCAAGCGTTCCGCGGTGACATGAGAGCCAGCGAAAACGGCAGCGGCCGTTCACAGCGGGCCACGGCCGGTCTACTGTGCGCGCTGTCACCGTAAGCCGGGAGGCCCCCCATGATCGCTCTCGCCGTCGTCGCCGTCCTCGCCCTCGTGTCGCTCTTCCTGGTGGTCTCCACCTACAACGGGCTGGTGCGCAGGCGCGGTGCGGTGGACAACGCCTGGGCCCAGATCGACGTGCAGCTCAAGCGCCGCCACGACCTGGTCCCGAACCTGGTGGAGACCGTGAAGGGGTACGCCGCGCACGAGCGCGGCACCTTGTCGGCCGTGGTGGCAGCCCGCGGGCAGGCCCTCTCGGCCCAGGGCCCGCGCGACCAGGCCTCCGCCGAGAACCTGCTGTCCGGCTCGCTGAAGAGCCTGTTCGCGGTCTCGGAGGCCTACCCCGACCTGAAAGCGGACCACAACTTCGCCGCCCTCCAGGACGAGCTGGCCACCAGCGAGAACCGCATCGCCTACTCGCGGCAGTACTACAACGACGCCGTCCTGACCTACAACAACGGCATCCAGACGGTACCGGCGAACATCGTGGCCGGCATGACCGGCTTCCAGGCGCGCGAGTACTTCCAGGCGCCGGGCGAAGAGCGCGGCCCGGTCCAGGTCCGTTTCTGACGCCCCCGGTCCGATGATCTTCGTGTGGGCCGCGGCCGCCGCCGTCGCGCTGTGGCTGGCCCTGCTCGCCGCGATGGCGTTCGCCACCCGCAATCCGGGCATCACCCCGGGGCCGCTCACCAGCGAGCTGGGCGAGGAGTCCCCCGCCCTGGTGGATCTGATCACCGGCGACTGGCGCCTGTGCGACGAGGCCGCCTCCGCCACGCTGCTCGACCTGGCCGCCAAGGGCGCGGTGCAGATCGAGGAGATCGGCCCCGAGCTGTCGCTGGTGCGGCTCGGCACGCCCCGAGCACCGCTCGCGCCGTACGAGAAGCTGGTGCTGGACCACGTGGCCTCGCTCGCCACCGACGGCGTGGTGGCCACCGGAGCGCTGGCCGAGGGCGCGAGGAACCTGGGCCGCTGGTGGAAGAGCTTCCGCAAGAAGGTCATCGCCGAGGCCCGCGAGAAGGGCCTGTCGCGTCCGCGGTGGAGCCGCGCGCAGGCCGTCCTGCTCACCGCCGCGGCGACCGTGCCAGCCCTCGCCGTGGGCGTCGCGGTGGCCGCCACCGCGGACGACGGCCATGAGGGAGGCGGCATCGGCGCGGGGTTCATCGCGCTGGCCGTGCTGAGCGCTCTGATGGACAGGTTCAACGGCGAGCGCGGCACGGCCCTGGGCGCCCGGGTCGCCGGCCATTGGCTGGGCGTGCGCGCCCACCTGTCCGGCGGCGGCTTCGCCGACCGGCCCGCCGCCTCGGTCACGATCTGGGGGAGACATCTGGCGTACGCCGCCGCCCTGGGGCTGGCCAGGCGCGCGGTCACCAGCCTGCCGATCAGCGTCCCCGCCGACGACAGGCGGGCCTGGTCGGACTTCGGGGGCATGTGGCACGTGGTGGACGTGCGCTACCCCCGCCGCATCCTGTGGGGGCGCCCGCCCTGGCCGGTGATGTTCGGCGGGGTGGTCGCCGGGCTCGCCGCGGGGTTCTGGCTCTGGCTGCTGGGCGTCGTCGCCAAGGCCCTGACCGACTGGCCGGACGCGCTGGTCATGCCGGTCGCCTACCTCGGCGCGGCGGTGGCGGCGGGCGTCCCGATCGCCTTCGCCATCGCCGACCTGACCACCAGGACCGAGGTCGAGGGCCAGATCGTCCGGCTGCGGGCCTTCCGGGTGGGCGGAGACGAGCATCCCAAGTACGCCTACTGGGTGGCGCTGGACGACGGCCGGCGGCGTCAGGTCAAGGCCCTCGGCGCCGAGGAGGAGTTATGGCGCCCGCTGGCCGAGGGCGACAGGGTCAGGGCACGGGTCGGGCGGCGGCTGGGCTGGATCCGCGAGATCGAAATCGTCGAGCGGTCGCGGCACCGCGGCGCGGCGTCCTACGACGACACCGGCGAACACGTCCTGCACGCCCCGGAGAACCTCGGCGAGGTCCCTCTCCGCGCCAGGGACGACACCCCCGGACCCGACCACCCCGCGGACCCGCTCGCGCCGGCGGGTCTGGTGACCCCGGACGATCTGCGGCGCGTCCTCGGCGTCGCGGTGGGCGAGGCCGGGCCGTACCCGGACGCACTGCCCACGCCGACCTGGCTCGCCGTGCGGTCCTGCCGCTACCGGGCGACCGGCGGCACGCCGGTGACCGTGGACGTGCACGCGGCGGCGGGCGCGCGCGGCGGCTACCTGATGGTGCTCGGGCACCTGCTGACCCGGGTCGAAGGACGCCAGGTTTCCGGCATCGGCGGCGCGGCCATGCTCTACCCCGGCGTGGTCGCCGCCCGCACCGCCGAGGGCACCTTCGCCATCCATGTCCACTCCCCCGCCGGCCCGCCGCCGCCCGACGCGCTGGTCGAGCTGGCCCGCGCGGCCGCCGCCCGCATGGACGGAAGATCGCCGGTGGCGTGAGAGGGTGTCCGGGTGGACGAGCCACTTGTGCCCCCCTACCCCCTCGCTCCGCTCGACCTGCTCACCGCGCTGGCCCGGCGGTACGCCTTCGGCGACCTCGGAGCCCTCGCTCCGCTGGTGATGCCGGAGCCCGGCGCCATCCCCGCGTTGTGCGAGTTCGGCCAGCGCCTGCTCACCCTGGACGCGGAGGACTTCGCCGCCGAGGTCGACGCCAAGGCCGTTCCGGCCGCGCTGCGGCGCCGCGCGCGCGAGTGCCACATGCCGCAGACCCCGCGCGAGCAGCCGCGCGGCGCGCTGTCCTCGCTGCGGCCCGCGTACGGGCTGCTGCTGGAGGTCATCCAGGTGCGCTGGCAGCGGCGCGAGCTCAGCTCGGTGATGTCGGCGCTGCACATCGCCAGCGAGTACCTGCCGCTGCTGGCCTTCGAGCCGGTGCTCGGCCACGCCGGCGACCCCGCGCGCTGGCCGCAGGGCCTGCGGGCGGAGGGCAGCCGGTTCGGCGTGATCGGCGACCGCGACTGCGACCACACCAAGCCCGAGAAGTCCGCGGCCGAGCGCACGCTGCGCGTCGCCCACGAGCCGGGCGAGGGCTGGCGGGCGTACTTCGACCGGCAGCACAGCCAGCTCTCGGGCGCCATGGCGGCCTGCGTCGCCAAGTGCCGTAAGCCCTGCACGGCGATGGACTGGATTCCCGAGCCGGCTCGCGAGGGGCTGGGCCTGCGCTGCAAGGTGGCTCTGACCTTCGCCGACACCCCGCTGGTCCGGCTGCGCCACGCGGCGCCCGTCGGCCACGGGTTCGGCGTGCCGTCCCCGGAGGAGGTGCTGGACGCCTGGGAGCGTAGCCGGTCCTATCTGGACAAGAACGACATCGGCCACGAGGCGACCCGCGAGGACGGCTTCCCACTGCCCGGCCTTCCCAGCCTGTTCTCGGCCGTCGCGGCGGCGCCCATCGCCACCTCGGCCCTCCTGTCCGACGTGGCCGCCCACCTGGTCACGCTCATCGGCGCGCCGGCGTTGCGCGGCGCCGGCGTGTGAGCCCGCGTCCTCACCAGATCTCGGGGCGGCGGTCTCCCCAGAAGCCGCCCACCGCGGCCTCCACCTGCGCCGACAGCGAGATGAGGGTGGCCTCGCCGCCGAACCGGCCGGCCAGCATCACCCCGATGGGCAGCCCCGCGCCGGTCCAGTGCAGGGGGAGGTTGACCGCCGGCTGGCCGCTGATGTTGTACGGCGCGGCGAACGGCGCGAACCGCTCCATGCGGTGGAAGGTCTCCTCGGGGTCCTCGACGTCCTCGAACCAGCCGATCGGCACGGGCGGCTGGGTCACCGTCGGGCTGAGGATCGCGTCGTAGTCGTTCATGACCAGGAACGCGAAGCGCGTCGCGGTCTGCAACGTCGCCTGGGCCTGCAGGAAGGCCGGCGCGGGGGTGGCGAAGCCCCGTTCGCGCAGCCACCGCGTCAGGGGCCGCAGCCTGGGCTCCAAGGACGGGTCGACGGGGTGCATGCAGGCGAAGCAGAACCACAGCCGCTCGAACTCGGCCAAGATGGAGCCGTCGAAGGCCGGCGGCATGTCGACGACCTCGTGGCCGAGCGACTCCAGCAGCCGCGACGCCTCCTCGTAGGCGGCCATGACGTCGGGGTGCACCTCGGCGCCCGGCACGACGGGGGTGGCGTTCCTGCCGATGCGCAGGCGCCCGGGCTCGCGGCCGGCCGCTTCGAGGAAGCCGACGGGCGAGGGCGGCGCGTGGTACAGGTCGCCCGGCTGGTTGTGCGCCATCACCTCCAGCAGCGCGGCGGCGTCGGCCACGGTGCGGGCGATCGGCCCGTTGGTGGACAGGCCGGCCAGGTCGGGGACCACCGGCGCGAACGAGATGCGCCCGCGCGTGGGCTTGATGCCGTACAGGCCGCACACCGACGCGGGGATGCGGATGGAGCCGGCCCCGTCGCTGCCCTGCGCCGCAGGGGCGAGCCCGGCCGCGACCGCCGCCGCCGCTCCCCCGCTGGAGCCGCCGGCCGAGCGCGTCAGGTCCCACGGGGTGCGGGAGGGGGGCGAGACATCGGTCTCGGTGTAGCAGGGCAGCCCGAACTCCGGGGTGGCGGTCTTGCCGAGCATGATCGTGCCGGCGGCGCGGAGCCGCTCGACCACGCTGTCGTCCACGGGCGCGACGAAGCCCTCGTAGGTGGCCGAGCCGAAGCGGATGGGCACGTCCTTGACGAGGTTCAGGTCTTTGACCGGGATGGGGACGCCGAGCAGCGGCGGCAGGCCGGTGCTCTCCATGACCTGGGCCTCGGCCCGGCGGGCCTCCTCCAGCGCGCGCTCGGGGGTCGGGGTGACGAAGGCGCCGACGCGGGGGTCGAGCCGTTCGACGCGCTCGATGTAGTGCTTGGTGATCTCGACGGGGGACAGCTCCCGGGCTCGGACGGCCGCCGCCTGCTCCAGGGCTGTAAGATCATGTATGTGCGCCACGCTACGGCACAGTAGGGCCTGTGACCACGACTTATCTAGAGAGAAAAGAAAGAGATACCCGTCCTTCCGCCCTACAATGCGGGAACGCGGGGCCACAAAAATGTGAACTAGCCAACACTAGGCACACCCTTGGGCGTCAACTACCGTGAGTTACGTGGATTCCGGTCTAGAACCCGATGACGGTCACAATGGGTCACCCATCTGGGTGAGTGACCGCCCTGCGCAGCCGAGGTCACGGCCCGCCGCCCCGGAGGAGACCTACGCCCCGGTCGGTCGCGCGTCGCTGCTCGGTCTGCTCCAGCAGCCCAGATACCGGCATCTGCGCGTGCGCGCGCTGATCGCCGCCGGCGCCGGGCTGCTGGTCGGCATCCCGCTGTGGAGTTGGCGGCTCGGCCTGGTCGCGGCGATCGTCGCCGCCATCGCCGACACGGTGTACCGCGCCCGCACGGTCTCCTCGGTCCCGCCCTGGCGCCGCGCGTCGGCCGCCGAGCGGCGCACCGAGGCCCAGTTGAGGAAGCTCGAACGCAACGGCTACCTCACACTGCACGCCCGGGCCATCCCGAACAGCGACGCGCAGATCGACCACCTGGTCGTCGGGCCGACCGGCGTGTACGCCG
This sequence comes from Sphaerisporangium sp. NPDC004334, assembly GCF_053602655.1. Lineage (NCBI taxonomy): Bacteria > Bacillati > Actinomycetota > Actinomycetes > Streptosporangiales > Streptosporangiaceae > Sphaerisporangium > Sphaerisporangium sp. NPDC004334. The sequence continues at coordinate 103,436 of NZ_JBSGDZ010000024.1, read as the reverse complement.
TCGACTCCGAGAAGTGGGACAAGCGGCTCCCGGTCCGGGTGCAGTCGCACCGCAAGCTGTTCCACGGGCCGTTCAACCAGAAGCCCCGGCTCGACGAGGCGCGCTGGGAGGCCTCCCAGGCCGGCGAGCTGATCACCAAGGCCCTCGGCCGCGAGATCACCGTGGTGCCGTCCCTGGCCATCTACGGGCCCGCGATCCCGTGGAAGATCCTGAACATCCGCGAGGTGGACGTCTTCGACGGCTCCCGCGTCCGCAAGTGGATCACCAACCGCGAGCGCTCGCTGACCGGCGAAGAGGTCGAGGACATCTACGCCGTCGCCGAACAGGTGCTGCCGGCGCGTTATCCCGAATAACCGAGAAGCCGACCCGTCGAGAAGGTCCTTCGGGATTCCCGTCCCTGTTCCACCACTGCCCCCGGGGATCCCGAAGGACCTTGTCATGTCCTCCTCCGCCGCGCGGGTGTCCATGCTGTGGACGGCGGGTCTCGTCAGGCGGGCGATGGCCGTACCATTTGAAGACTCAGCAGTCGTCGGATGGGAGAACGGTCATGCCGGCCCTCAGATCTCGCACGGTCACTCATGGCAGGAACATGGCGGGCGCGCGCGCCCTGCTCCGGGCCACGGGTGTAGCCGGCGGGGACTTCGGCAAGCCGATCATCGCCGTGGCCAACAGCTTCACGCAGTTCGTCCCCGGCCATGTCCACCTGCGCGAGGTGGCCGAGGTCGTGGCCGGCGGCATCCGCGAGGCCGGGGCGATCCCGCGCGAGTTCAACACCATCGCCGTGGACGACGGCATCGCGATGGGCCACGGGGGCATGCTGTACTCCCTGCCCTCGCGCGAGCTCATCGCCGACGCGGTCGAGTACATGGTCAACGCCCACTGCGCCGACGCGCTGGTCTGCGTCTCCAACTGCGACAAGATCACCCCGGGCATGCTGCTGGCGGCCTTCCGCCTGAACATCCCGACGGTCTTCGTCTCCGGCGGGCCGATGGAGGCCGGCAAGACGCCGGGCCGCAAGCTCGACCTCATCGACCCGATGATCGCGGCGGCCGACGAGAGCGTCTCGGACGCCGAGCTGCTGGAGATGGAGGAGAACGCCTGCCCCACCTGCGGCTCGTGCAGCGGCATGTTCACCGCCAACTCGATGAACTGCCTCACCGAGGCGATCGGCCTGGCCCTGCCGGGCAACGGCACCACCCTGGCCACGCACAAGGCCCGCAAGGCGCTGTTCGAGCAGGCCGGCCGCCAGGTCGTCGAGATCACCAAGCGCTACTACGAGGGCGACGACGCGTCGGTGCTGCCGCGCAACATCGCCACCCGCGACGCCTTCGAGAACGCCATGGCGCTGGACGTCGCCATGGGCGGCTCCACCAACACGATCCTCCACCTGCTCGCGGCGGCCCGTGAGGCAGGCGTCGACTTCGGGCTGAAGGAGATCAACGAGCTGTCGCTGCGGGTGCCCTGCCTGTGCAAGGTCGCGCCCGCCACCGCCAAGTACCACGTGGAGGACGTCCACCGCGCCGGCGGCATCCCGGGGATCCTCGGCGAGCTCGACCGCGCGGGGCTGCTCCACCGCGACACCCACAGCATCCACGCCTCCACCCTCACCGACTACCTCTCCGCGTGGGACCCGAAGTCCCCGACGGTGTCGCAGGAGGCCGTGGAGCTCTGGCACGCCGCGCCCGGCAACGTGCGCACCGTCAAGGCCTACTCCCAGGAGGCCCGGTGGGAGTCCCTCGACCTCGACCGCGCCGAGGGCTGCATCCGCGACTTCGAGCACGCCTACACCCGTGACGGCGGCCTGGCGGTGCTGTACGGCAACCTCGCTCCCGAGGGTGCCATCGTCAAGACCGCCGGCGTCGACGAGTCGATCTGGCGGTTCAGCGGGCCGGCCGTGGTGTTCGAGTCGCAGGAGGACGCCTCCGAGGGCATCCTCGGCAACAAGGTCAAGGCCGGCGACGTGGTGGTCATCCGCTACGAGGGTCCCAAGGGCGGCCCCGGCATGCAGGAGATGCTCTACCCGACGAGCTTCCTGAAGGGCAAGGGCCTCGGCAAGGCGTGCGCGCTGATCACCGACGGCCGCTTCTCCGGGGGAACCTCCGGCCTGTCCATCGGACACGCCTCGCCCGAGGCGGCCGAGGGCGGCATCATCGCCCTGGTGGAGGACGGCGACCTCATCGAGATCGACATCCCGGGCCGCGGCATCGAACTGAAGGTCTCCGAGGCCGAGCTGGCCGCGCGGCGCGAGCGGCTGCTGGCCGACCTCGGCCGTTACCGCCCGCGCGACCGCGAGCGGCCGGTGAGCGCCGCGCTGCAGGCGTACGCCGCGCTGACCACCTCCGCATCCACCGGCGCCTCCCGCGACCTGTCCCAGCTCTCCCAGCACTGAGCTCCCCCGGTCCGGCGCCGAGACCACCCGGCGCCGGACCGCGAGCTCGCCTGGCTCCGTCGTGAACGGCCCCCGCCGGGGCGCGGGGGGGGTGGCGCGGGTCGACGACGCGGCGCCGGCCGCGTCGGCGGGCAGGGCGGCGTCGACCCACGGAGTCGATGGCGTGGAGGGAAGGCCGCCGTCACCGTAGGGTAAACAACAGTCACCCTCTGGATGCCCGTGACAAGATCTGGTGTTCGAAAAATGTCGGTGTCGCGACGTAGTGTGGACCTATGGCCAACGTCACCACGCCGTTCCTGACGACCGCCGAAATCGCCGCTCTCGCCTTGTCCCTCGCCCATCTCGGCGAGGGTCCGCAGGCGCAGACCGCCCGACACGGGCTGCGCCGCGTGTTCGACAAGCTCGACCTCGACGACGACGTCATCGCGACGACCCTCGAAACGCTGACCACGCCGCTGCCCCCCGATGTCGCCCGGCGCGCCCGCACCATCGCGGGCGCGGTCACCGGCCGGCAGGTGGTGCGGCTCCACTACCGCGACGCGGCCGGGCGGGTGACCTCCCGTGACGTCGAGCCGGTCACCTGCCTGGTCCACCGCGACCATTGGTATCTGGTGGGGTGGTGCCGCTCGAAGGGCGGCATCCGCGCGTTCCGCTTCGACCGCATCGTCGCGGTGGAGCCGACGCTGGTGCCGTCCCGGCCGCACCGCGCCGAGCGCTACCTGCCGTTCCAGCGCCGCACAGCTCCCGAACGACGCCCCGGCGGCACCCTCACCCCCCTGAGAGGCCGCCGCCCGGCCTAGCGTTCAACTGCGGACATTCGCCGACTGCCCAGCGGCGCCGGCTTCGCCACATCCCGTCTCGCCGACCCGGCGCCGGTGAAGGGCTCGCCGAACCGCGCCGGTCGGATCGGCGACTCAGAAGAGGAACCGCTGGCGCCGCACCCCGGTACGGCGACCACAGTCCTTCACCGGGGGCGGCTCTCCACCCCGGTATGTGCTGGATGTGATCGGCGCCGGGTCGGCGCGTCGTGGGACGGCGATGCCGGCGCCGCCTGCGGCGCCCGGTCCGGTGAACGTTCGCACACAGCGCACTGGCCGAACCGGTCACCAGGCGCGCTGTGGCCCAGCCGGGCCACAGCGCGATCGCCGTCGTGATCGGTCAAGCGCGCTCGGCCGCCCGGCCTGGCGACCGGCGGGCGGGGTGGGTCAGCCGCAGCAGCCGCCGCCGCAGCAACCGCCGCCGCTGGGGCGGGGGGCCGCGGCGCCGCCGGTGACGGCGACCGTGGACAGCAGCTTCACCGTGTCGTCGTGGCCCTGCGGGCAAACGGCGGCGTCGGCCGAGGCGGACATGGGGCGGGACAGCTCGAAGGTCGATCCGCAGGCGCGGCAGCGATAGTCGTAACGCGGCATGGCTCAAGGGTACGACGGCCACCCGCCCGGCGGGGAGAGACCTCCTTCGCCGGTCAGGCGGGCATGACCCCTGTTCCCGCCGGTCGAGCGGGCAAGGCGCCTCTCCCCGCCACGAAGACCGGAACACCCCCGCCGGCCGGGCGGGGTTCCTGCTGGTCAGGCAGCATGACCCCTGTTCCCGCCGGGAGGACCGGGGCACCTCCTGGCGGCCGGGGCGGGGTTCCGCTGGTCAGGCGGCGGTCTCGGTGAGGTAGGGGGCCCACTGGGGGTCGCCGTCGAGTTGGGCGCCGATGAGCCGCCAGTGGACGCCGTGCGGCACCACCGGGGCCACGCGCAACGTCCAGCCGATCTCCTCCAGGAGCCGGTCGGCCTTGCGGTGGTTGCACGACATGCAGGAGGCGACGCAGTTCTCCCAGGTGTGCAGCCCGCCGCGGGAGCGGGGCAGCACGTGGTCGATGGTCTCCGCCCGCAGGCCGCAGTAGGCGCATCGGAAGTCGTCCCTGCGCATGAGCGCGGCCCGGGTCAGCGGGATGCGGGACCGATAAGGAATGCGGACATATCGTCGAAGCCGGATGACCGATGGGACGTCGACCGTGCGCGAGGCCGACCGGAGCACGGCGCCCCGGCCGTCGCGGTGGACGACGTCCGCCTTCTCCCTGATCACGAGCACGACGGCCCGATGCAGGTTGAGGGTGGTGAGCGGTTCGAACGTGGCGTTCAGCAGCAGGACCTGGCGCATCAGCGGGCCTTCCCCGCCGTCAGCGCCTCCATCGGTTGGGATGTGCCACGGCACACCCCGGCTTGCGGCCCGTCGTCTTGGGCTCCGGATGCTTCCGTCACGTGCACCTCCGCCGGACGGCCCAGCGGATGGGTTCCACGGCACCGCCCTTCAGCAAGTGTGGCCTCTCGGTCGACTCTCCCGCCACCCCAATTAACGGTCGTGTCTTCCAGACCCCGCCTCCCGGTTTATGTCCGGTTCACCCCGCTAAGCAAACCTATTGGGGAAAGATCACTCCAGATCAGGCCAACATCCGCTCTGTCCGCCACCAGCGCAACGGAGCGGAAATGTTGGCCCACGTCGGGTAACGGGGTGTCATAGGCTCGCTCCATGACGCGAACGCCGTACCCGAAGGCACGCCGTGACGACGTGGTCGACGATTACCACGGCACGCCCGTGCCTGATCCATACCGTTGGCTGGAAGATTCCCAGCAGCCTGAGGTCAAAGAGTGGCTCGACGCACAAGGCGACCTGTTCGGCGAGGCGATGGCCGCGTCACCCGGGCGGGGCGCCTTCCGCGACCGCCTGACCGACCTGGTGCGCTCGGGCACCGTGGGCGCGCCGGTGTGGCGGGGTGAGCGCGGCTTCTTCATGCGCCGCACCCCCGAGCAGGAGCACGCCGTGCTCTACACGGCCGACCCCGGCGGGCGCGAGCGCGTTCTGCTCGACCCCATGGCGCTGGACCCCTCCGGGTTGACCACCGTCGACTCCTGGCAGCCGGACAAGGAGGGCCGGCGGCTGGCGTACCAGATCTCCGTGGGCGGGGACGAGGAGTCGCTGCTGCACGTCGTCGACGTGGTCTCCGGCGAGCGCGTCGACGGGCCGATCGACCGGTGCCGCTACTCCCCCATCGCCTGGCTGCCCGGCGGCGAGGCGTTCTACTACGTGCGCAGGCTCGCGCCCGGCGACGTGCCCGAGGGCGAGGAGCAGTTCCACCGGCGGGTCTACCTGCACCGCCTGGGCACGCCGACCGAGCAGGACGTCATGGTCCTCGGCGAAGGGCTGGAGAAGACCAACTACTACGGCGTGGCGGTCTCCAAGGACGGCCGCTGGCTGACCATCTCGGCCTCCCGGGGCACGGCTCCCCGCAACGACCTGTGGACGGCCGACCTGTCGGCGTCCTCGATCGAGGCGCCGGAGCTGACGGTCGTGCAGCAGGACGTGGACGCGCAGACCAGCCTGCTGTACGGCCGCGACGGGCGCCTGTACGTCTTCACCGACCGCGACGCCCCCCGCTCGCGCGTCTGCGTGACCGAGCCGGGCGAGGCCGGGTACGAGAACTGGCGCGATCTCATCCCCGAGGATCCCGAGGCGGTGATGTCCGACTTCGCGATCTTGGATGACCTGGACCATCCGGTGATGCTCGTCGGCTGGACGCGGCACGCCATCAGCGAGATCACCGTGCACGACCTGGCCACCGGCGCCAAGGTCGGCCAGGTGCCGACGCCCGGCCTCGGCACGATCGGCGGCCTGCACGAGCGGCCCGAGGGCGGCCACGAGGCGTGGTTCGCCTACACCGACCACACCACCCCGACGTGCGTCCTGCGCTACGACGCCCGCACGCGCGAGACGACCCTGTGGGCGGCCTCGCCCGGCGCCGTGGAGATCCCGCAGGTCGACACCGAAGAGGTCGTCTACCGCTCGGCCGACGGCACCGAGGTCCACATGATCGTGGTCTCCAAGCCCGGCGACGGTCCCCGGCCGACCATCCTGTACGGCTACGGCGGGTTCGGCCTGCCGATGACCCCGGGCTTCTCCATCTCGACCCTGGCGTGGGTGGAGGCCGGCGGCGTCTACGCGGTCGCCCAGTTGCGCGGCGGCGGGGAGCAGGGCGAGCAGTGGCACCGCGACGGCATGCTCGGCCACAAGCAGAACGTCTTCGACGACCTGCACGCGGCCGCCGAGCACCTGATCGCCACGGGGGTCACCACCGCCGATCAGCTCGCGATCTCCGGCGGGTCCAACGGCGGCCTGCTGGTCGGCGCCGCGCTGACCCAGCGGCCCGAGCTGTACGCGGCGGTGGCGTGCGCGGCGCCGCTGCTGGACATGGTGCGGTACGAGAAGTTCGGCCTCGGGGCCACGTGGAACGTCGAGTACGGCACGGCCGACGACCCCGAGCAGTTCGGCTGGCTGTGGGGCTACTCCCCCTACCACCACGTCCGCGAGGGGGTGCGCTACCCGGCGACGCTGTTCATGGTCTTCGGCTCCGACACCCGCGTCCATCCGCTGCACGCTTGGAAGATGTGCGCCGCGCTCCAGCACGCCCAGGGGGACGACGAGCGGCCGGTCCTGCTGCGCAACGAGAACGAGGTCGGGCACGGGGCGCGCGCGGTCAGCCGGTCGGTGGAGCTCATGGCCGACCAGCTCGCCTTCCTCGCCGAGCACACCGGCCTGACCGGCTGAGGTTCTCTCGCGGGACCGCTGAGGCGGGCCGCCGGACGCTCCGGCAGGCCCGCCCGTCCCCCCGTCACAGCCTTGCCCCCTTCGCCTTCACCGCCTTGGCCGCCTGGGTGCCTTGGCCGCCTTGGCGCCGGACCTTCGCCCGTCGGCGGCTCTCCCGGTGCGGGGCGCGCGGTCAGCGGGGGAAGACGATGGTCTTGTGCCCGTCGAGCAGAACGCGCTGCTGGGCGTGCCAGCGCACGGCCCGGGCCAGCGCCAGGCACTCCACGTCGCGCCCCATGGCGGCCAGGTCCTCCGGTGAGTGGGTGTGGTTGACCCGCGCGATCTCCTGCTCGATGATCGGGCCCTCGTCCAGGTCGGCCGTCACGTAGTGGGCGGTGGCGCCGATGAGCTTAACGCCCCGCGCGTGGGCCTGGTGGTAGGGCTTGGCGCCCTTGAACGACGGCAGGAACGAGTGGTGGATGTTGATCACCTTGCCCGAGAGCTTGGCGCACAGGTCTTCAGAGAGCACCTGCATGTAGCGGGCCAGCACGACCAGTTCGGCACGGTAGTGCTCGACGAGGGTGAGAACCTCGGCCTCCTGGCGGGGTTTGGTCTCGGCGGTCACCGGCAGGTGGTGGTAGTCGATGCCGTACGACTGCGTGAGCGGGCGCAGGTCGGGATGGTTCGACACGACCGCGACGATCTCGATGTCGAGTAGGCCTGAGCGCACCCGGTAGAGCAGGTCGTTCAGGCAGTGGCCGAGCTTGCTCACCATGACCAGCACGCGCGGCTTGACGGCCAGGTCGTGCAGGCGGAAGTCCATGGCCAGGTCGGGCGCGAGCTCGGCGAAGGCCGCGCGCAGGTCGTCCTCGGGCCGCGAGGAGGTGAACTGGACGCGCATGAAGAAGCGCGCGGCGCCCTGGTCGCCGAACTGCTGGCTCTCGGTGATGTTGCATCCGCGCGCCGCCAGCAGCCCGGAGACGGCCGCGACCACCCCCGGCCGGTCGGGGCAGGACAGGGTCAGGACATACTCGGAGATCACCGGGCACCCACCTCTTCGCTCACGTTGAGGCAGATTACCGCTCCGGGGCGTCGTTGCCCCGGCGACTTCCTGAAGCTTTCCCCGCGACTTGCCGGACGGGCGCGGCGGACGCCGCCGGCCCGCGCGCAGCGGGCCGGACCGATTCCCCGGGTATAAGGGACGTCAAACTCTCTTACGGTCACCCAGCTATAAGGTGGCGTAATAAGACGCGGGCGGTTGCCCGCCGTTGACCTGGGGCTTCATACCCTTTATGACGTGAAATGGGTCGACAGTAGGGGATTTGAGGTCGAGGCGCTGGTGGTGGGCAACCAGCCCTGCCTCCGCGTGAGCAGGGGGCGCCAGTACGTGGCCTACTACCCCGACGTCGCGGAACTGTCCCGGCACCTGGACCTGACCGACCTCGTCGTCACCGCCGAATGATCGCGGCCTGACCGCCCATCGGGCGCCGCCCCGGCGGCGGTGCTGCCGCCGGCCCTCACCGGCGAAGGCGTACAGTGGCGCCCGAAGGAGCGGGAAGGAGCCGGCGGGTGCTGAAGTGGGATGAGTTGTCAGCTGGGGAGAAGCGCGCGGCCGTCGCCCTGGCGGCCATGTTGCCCGGTTACATCAACGCCGTGTTCGTCGCCGAGCATCTGGCCGAGGCCATCGCCTGGCAGCGCGGTGAACTGACCGACGAGCAGCTCATGGAACGCACCGGCTGGACCTTCAACGCCACGCCCGAGCAGTACGCCGACATGGCGATGCGGTCGGCCGAGCGCGCCGGGGTGGACCCGGTGGAGTGGCTCGACGCGATGAAGGGCGCCTACGAGGAGCAGCGCGCCATCGCCGCCGAACTGCAGCGGCAGAGCGCCAGGAAGAGCGCCGACCGGCCCGACGAGTTCTGGGACATCATCAAGGCCAACACCTGGCCGGACGACCTCAACGGCCCCGACGACCTCGCCGGGCCGGACGATCTGCAGGGACCCAAGGACGGCCGGTCCTAGGCGCCGGCCCGATGCAGATCAGCGATCGCCCCGCCGCCCGCGTCCTCTGCCTGGACGGATCCGGCCGCGTGCTGCTGCTGCGCTGGCGCGACCCGGTCGCCGGCGTGGTGTTCTGGGAGCCGCCCGGCGGCGGCATCGACCCCGGCGAGACCCCGCTGGAGGCCGCCCGCCGCGAGCTGACCGAGGAGACGGGTCTTCCCGGTGCCGCCGTGGCCGACACGTGGGTCCCCGTGGAGCGCGACTACCACTGGCTGGGCGTCCGCTATGTGAAGGTGGAGCGGTTCTACCTGGCGCGCTTCGCCGCCACCACGCCGGAGGTCGTCCCCGCCATGCTGACGGGCGAGGAACGCGACCTGCTCCTCGGGCACGCCTGGTTCGCCCCGGCGGATCTGGCCGCGCCGCCCGACCTGGTCGAGCCTCCGTCCCTGGCCGAGGTGATCACCCTGCTGACCGGCGCGGCCGGCCGGGAGTGACCGCGCCGGCCGGGGTCAGGCCTCGCTGAGGGCCTTCAGGACGTCGGGGTCGTGCGGGTCGAGGTCGCGGGCGCGCCGCAGGTCGTCCACCGCCTCCTCCCGCCTGCCGAGATCCCTGAGCGCGATGGCACGGTTGTAGTAGAGCGCGGCGTCCTCCCCCAGCTCTATGGCCGTGGTCAGGTCGGCCACGGCGCCTTCGTCGTCCCCCGTCTCGTGCCGCAGCACCGCCCGGTTCGCCCAGGCGGAGGCGAGCCCGGGGGCGCCCGAGATGGCCCGGTCGAAGGCCGCCATGGCCTCATCGTGCCGTCCCACCGCCGCTTCCAGCTGCCCGAGGACGCACGACAGGTGCGGGTTGCCCGGGTCCAGGGCCAGGCCCGCCGTCACGTCGGCGCGCGCCTGCTCCTCCAGGCCGAGCTGGACGAGCAGCCCGGCCCGGTTGATGCGGGCGTCCAGGTAGCCGGGGTCGAGCTCCAGGACGTGGTCCAGGTCGGCCCGCGCCCCGTCGAGGTCTCCCGTGGCGACGCGGAGCTGGGCACGGTTGTAGTACCCCTCGGGCAGCGGCGGACTGAGCGCGATCGCCTCCTCGTAGTCGGCCAGCGCCGCCTCCGGGCGGCCCATCCGGTAGAGCAGGTTCCCGCGGTCGAGGTGGTGGTCGGGGTAGGCGGGGTCGATCGCGACCGCGGCGTCCATCTCGGCCAGCGCCTCCACCGGCCGTCCCAGCATGCCGAGGAGCTGCGCCCGGTTGGCGCGCAGGACCATGCGGTGAATCGGGTGCCGTCCCGGCGGCAGGTCGCTCTCGGCCAGCTCGATGGCCTCCTCCACCAGGGCCAGCGACCTGTCGGTGTGGCCGCCGCGCATCTCGATCAGGGCCTTGCCGTTGAGGTCGAAGCCGAGCTTGAACGCCCGCACGGCCCGGTCGGGCAGCAGGCCGGAGATGGCGATGGCCTGGTTGATCCAGCCCCGCGCCCGGCCGAGGTCACGCCTGGCCGGGTCGGGATGGCGTGCGTCGAGCATGGCCGTGCCGTACGCCACCGCCGAGTGCACCTCCGGGTCCACGCTCTGGCGGCGAGCCTCCTCGTACAGCTCGCGCGCCCGGTCCCTGCGCCCGAGGCCCGCCTGGGCGGTCGCCGTGCCCTGCAGCAGTTCCCACCATCGCCGCGTCTCCGGCTCGGCGAGCCGCAGGCCGCGCTCGCCGAGGTCGGCGGCCGCCTCCAGGAACCCCTCGCGCATGCAGTGCTCGTGCGCCGCCCACAGTGCTTTGACGCCGGCGCCGCGCGGGTCGCCGCCGTGTTCGCGGTGGTAGGGGATGGCGCCCAGGGTCCAGGAGGGCCGGCCGGTGGCGGCGAGTTCGTCGGCCCGCCGGTCGTGCATGCGGGCGCGCTCGGCCTCGGGCAGCGCCCGGTACGCCGCGAGCGCCCGCGGGTCGTCGAGCACGCCGTCCGAGGCGACGTAACCGGCCGCGGAGCCCTCCGGACCCGCCGATGCGGATATTTCCGTGTTTATGTCATGACCATAGAAAAATTCCGGCGGAGGTTTACTGGAAAGCACGACAATTGTCAATCGACCGGGGTCCGAACGGCGCATAAGCGTGGCGATGAGTTCGCGGTCGGTGCCGTCGGCCTCGTCCACGTTGTCAACGGCGATGACGGGCGGCGCCACCCCGCCGTCCCGTACGAATTCGGCGATTCCGTTCGCAATGCGCAGGCTGCGGCGGGGCGCCGGGACCAAGATGCGCTCCTCGGCGGACAGGCGCGCGTCGAGGGGTTCCCGGCGGGCGACCACCCGATCGCGAAGATCGGGCGCCGCCGCCCGGATCTCGGCCCCGTGCCGCGCCACCGCGTCGGAGCAGTGCTCCAACGCGGGCAGCAGCAGACGGGCGAGCAGGGATCCGCCGAAGGTATAGGGGCCGCACAGGCGGCGATGGGCGTCGAACACCGGAACCCGGCGGGCATCCATGCCCAGGCCGGCCTGTGCGCCGAGGGCATGGAGCGCGCCGCGGCGGTCCCTGGAGCGTCCTCCGTGGATCCAGAGGTGGTGACCGGTGCGGCCGGTCACCCCTTGTGGATCGCACTGGCGGATCCGGTCAGGTGGACCATACCCGGCTTGCGAACGACGATCTTCTTCATTGGGTGTCCTCCTCGGCTCCCAGCTGCAAAGAACCCATTATCAGGAGGAAAATCGCCAATTTGCAAGCATTGAACATGATTTGTACTAGATAAGTGAATGCATGTCGCTAATGAGTTAGTTGGGTGGACGGGCGGGCGGCGAGCGTCTTCTCGCCGTAAACAACCACGAGGCCTCCCCTGTCCTCTCTGCGCACTTCACGCCACCCGTACTTGCGGTACAGCTCGAGCGCCGCACCCTGCAGCAGGGTCGTGTCGCCGCGGAGCGTGCGGTAGCCGAGCCGGACGGCGGCCTCCTCCAGCGCCTCCAGCATCAGCGTGCCGAACCCGCGCCGCTGGTGGTCGGGATGGACGCGCAGCCGGCACATCTCGGCGGACCGCTCGTCGACGCGCCGCAGCCCGCCCATGGCCACGACGCCGGCGCCTTCGACCTCCCCCACCAGGAACTCGCCGCGGTCGGCCAGGTAGACCTGGTTGATCCGCGGCATGTCGTCCTCGTAGTACACCCCGTCCCCCTCGGTGATGCCCACCTGTGCCAGACAGGTGCGATGGAGCTCCCAGACGGCTTCCCGATCGGACCAGCGATACCGCCTGAGCGAAAGCGTCATACATCGACCTCCGAGGTCGCGGGAGTGGAAGGCGGCGGCGAGGCGAGGATGTCCTTGAAGGTCTGCAGGCCGGCGATGTCCCCGCATCTGGCGTGGATGTTGCGCGCGAGCTCGGTGGCACGGCGCAGGATGATGTCGGTGCGAAAGCTCTCGCCGACCTGCCGCACGGCCTCCATGCCCATGCGCAACGCCTCGTCGCCGTCCCCTTCGAGCAGCCGGCAGTGCGCCTGGTCGAACCGGATCAACGTCTGGTCGAGCAGGTCCCCCTCGTACTTCTCCAGCGCCTGCTCCAGGATCAGGTCGGCCTCGATGGTCTGCCCGAGACGCGTCAGCGCGTCGCCCTGGTGGAAGTAGAGCTGGCGCTCGGTGTAACCGAACACCGTGTCCTCCTGCTGGGCCGGCGTCATCTGGGCGAAGGCCGCCCGGGCCCGCGACAGCGCCCGCTTAGCCTGGTCGACGACGTCCTTCTTGCCCCCGGAGTTCGCCAGCATGGACAGCGCCCGGGCCTCCACGACCGGGGCCATGGCCTTGGCCGCGCACGGCGTCTGCCCGGCCAGGTCGCGGCTCTTCTTGGCCAGGTTCAGCGCCTCGCGGGGGTCGCCCAGGAACAGGGGGACCAGCGCCTCGCGGGCGGTGACCCAGGCACGCAGCGCGCGGTCGCCGGTCTCGTCGGCGGCCATGCGCGAGGTGCGGAAGAACGACCGGGCCATCCGCTGGTCACCGAGATCGATCATGATGATGCCGGCCAGGCCGGACAGCCGGGCGGCGAGGGCGCACAGGCGCTCCTGAAGGTCGATGGGCTGGTGGCGCTCCATCGCCTGGCGCACGGTGCTGAACTCCAGCAGCACGTCGCACAGTTGCCGCATCGGCGGCGTGTTCATGTACTGCCGGCCGAAGGAGGTCGCCGCCTCCTCCCAGTGGTCGAGCATGGCCGGCGACACGGTGGTCGACACGAGGGTCTCGTCCATCCGGCGGCGAATGCCGTCGGCGGCGCCGAGCACCGGAGCGCTCAACGTTCCGGCGGCACCCGCGCCGCTCGCGATGATCTGCAGCAGCGTCCTGCGTAACACGTTCTCGTCCTCCTCACCCCCGTCCGACGAGGGATCGCTGAGCGGCTTGATCCACAGCTCGCGCGATTCGGGGGGACTGTCGGATTCGGCCTCCTGCTGACCGCCACGTACGACGCCCGGCATCCGGTGGCCGTGGCCACAGATGCACGGGCCCTCGTATCCGAGGGCGACCGGCTCCACCCGGTAGACCGAGCACAGGTAATGGAGGTACTCCGGACCGGGGCGCTTCAGCCCGCTCTCGTAGGCGCTCAGAAGCGTCTCTCCGATGCCGGGCTGGGCTTTCCCGTCACGTTCGAACAAGGCGCGCACCTGTTCGATGACGTCGGCGAGAGCAATGCCATGGGCGAGACGGTGAGATTTGATTCGAGTTGTCCCGAAATGCGGAGCACACTCATCGAAAATCTCCTCGGCGATTCGGGCCGTAGTGCGCCCCACCGCCAGGCCGCGCGCCCGGGTTCGCCGCGCTAACTCCGTTTCCTTGTGCTGTCTGCCGGACATCCCGGCCCCTCTCTCGTGGCCAGTCGCCATCCTGGTCACCGACCCCGACCGGTCCCATCTGCGCGGACGCGGCCTCTTGCCGGTCAACCGCGTCTAACGAGAATGATGGACCAGTAATGACAGGACCTGAAAGGACGCTCGAACCTGCTGGCATAGAATCGTCCCCCGCCGGGGACGTTCTTTCAACCCACTTGAAATATCCCCTTACCCAGGACGCCACCGAGCTTCGTTGACCCATCGGCACGGGTGAGTCAGATTTGGCCAACCAGCCTCGATTCACCGGCTGTGATCGCCGCGAATCGGTCTAGAGGAAGGCTCGAAGTGGACGACAGCTTCCAACACCTGGAACGCCTGGCCGACGAGCTCGACGCTCGGGGGCTGCTCGCCCGGGTGGTGCACACGCAGTCGGGGCGGGCGTTCGTCCGCGTGATCAACCCCAACGCCACCAGCCTCGCCGAGAACGTCACCTGCCGGCCGCAGGCGACCCCCGCCTACTACTGGTGGTCGTGGGGAGAGCGCATGCACCAGGTCGACGATCCGGCAGGAGCGGCCACCAAGGTCGCCCGCGTACTGGCCGCGGTGAGCGAGTAGGACACGTGACGGACGCGGTGCAGCGCAGTCACCGCCGTCCGCCGTGGACACCGCGGCTCTTCGGGGTCGGCGGGGTGCCCGGTGCGGAGCGTCCGGCGTCCGTGGAGACACGGCCGCACGGACGCTGGGCATCCCGTCGGCTCCACCTCCCTGGCACGTGCCAGAACCATCGCCCGGCGGCGCCACGCGGCGCGCGCCGGCATCCCAGAGCAGCCATCGGGTCCGAGCCTCCATCCTGGCCCGATGGTGATCGGGGACCTCCCCGATCGGAAACGGAGCGGGGCGCGCTTCCGGGTGCGTGCCCCGTCCCGGGCCGCTCGTCACCGGGGTGCCCGGGCCCGCCCTCCGCGGCCCCGGGTCCGGGCACTCCCGTCTTCCCCGGCGTCACGTGACGGCGGCCGGGCCGGTCGGCGGAGTCAGTCGGTTCACGTACCGTTCCGTCTAGGTCGAGGACCGATAATTGTCTCCGCCGACCGACCCGATCCGAGAGGTGCCCGCCGCGTGTTCACGCTCGCCGTCGACCCCACCGCCCCACCGGCGTCCGACCTGCCCTGGCTGCCCGATCTGGGCAAGCAGATGGCGAACGCCTGCACCAGCGCCAGTGGGGACGACGTGACGTGCACGTTCCTGCTCAACTGGCTGTCGCCGGGATGGGCCTCCCCCCTCGCGTGGCTGGTCAGCGTCGTCATCATCGCGGTGTCCGCGCTGGTCGCGCGGGCGATCCTGCACCGGCTGATCGACCGGGTCATCCGGCGCGCGGCCGACGGCGTGCTGCCCGAGCGCCTGCGCCTGAGGGGCGGCACGAGCGTGGACGGCGCCGCGGCCCTGCTCACCGAGCGCCGCCGCCAGCGGGCCGAGACCCTCGGCTCCGTGCTGCGCAGCCTCATCTCCGTGATCGTCTTCGGCACCGCCGCGATGATGATCCTCGGACGGTTCGGTCTCAACCTCACCCCCATCCTCACCAGCGTGGGCATCCTCGGCGTCGCCGTCGGCTTCGGCGCGCAGGAGCTGGTCAAGGACTTCATCGCCGGCATGTTCATGCTGATGGAAGACCAGTACGGCGTCGGCGACATGATCGACACCGGCACGGCCGTCGGCACCGTCGAGGCCGTGACCCTGCGCATCACCCGCCTGCGGGACGCCGACGGGCGCGTCTGGTACGTCCGCAACGGCACGATCAACCGCATCGGCAACGAGTCCCAGGGCTGGTCGCGCGCCCTCGTCGACGTCCCGGTGGCCTACGACGCCGACATCGCCGCCATCCGCGACCTGCTCAAGAACGTCGCCGAGGAGGTCTGGGCCGACCCCGCCTTCCGTGACTCGGCGATCGTCGAGGAACCCGAGGTGTACGGCCTCGAGCAGATCTCCGACAAGGCGATGATCTTCAGGATCACCGTCAAGACGGTTCCCGCCCACCAGGCCGAGGTGGCGCGCGAGCTGCGCATGCGCGTCAAGTGGGCGCTCGACCGCGCGGGCATCACCCTCGCCGGGGTCTGAGTAGGCTGGAAGGCGTGTCCGCTACCCCTGCCGAGTCCATGTCCTTCTACGACGCCGTGGGCGGCTCAGAGGCCTTCGAGCGCCTCGTGCACCGCTTCTACCAGGGCGTGAAGGACGATCCGCTGCTGCGCCCCCTCTACCCCGAGGAAGACCTCACCGGGGCCGAGGAGCGGCTTCGCATGTTCCTCGTCCAATATTGGGGCGGCCCCACCACCTACGGCGAGCAGCGCGGGCACCCGCGGCTGCGCATGCGGCACGCCCCGTTCGTGATCGGCGAGCCCGAGCGCGACGCGTGGCTGCGGCACATGCGCGACGCCGTGGACTCCCTCGAACTGCCCGACGACCTCTCCGCCAAGCTCTGGACCTACCTGCAGTACGCGGCCCACAGCCTCGTGAACGCATAAGTGGCCGCCTCGGGGGGCAGCCAAGGACGTGTGAAGAACTCCCCTTGGTGGCGTGATGCCGTCGTTTACGAGATCTACGTTCGCAGCTTCGCCGACGCCTCGGGAGACGGCGTCGGCGACATCCAGGGGATCCGTTCCCGCCTGCCCTACCTCGCGGAACTCGGCGTGGACGCGATCTGGCTGACTCCCTTCCAGCCTTCTCCCATGGCCGACGGCGGGTACGACGTGGCCGACTACCGAGGCGTCGACCCGCTGTTCGGCACGCTGGCCGACTTCGACGCGCTGGTCGCCGACGCGCATGCCCACGGCCTGCGGCTCATCGTCGACGTGGTGCCGAACCACAGCTCCTCCGCCCACCCGTGGTTCCAGGCCGCGCTGGCCTCCCCGCCGGGCAGCCCCGAGCGCGACCGCTACATCTTCCGCGACGGCGACGCGCCGCCCAACAACTGGACATCGGTGTTCAGCGGGCCGGCGTGGACCCGCCTGCCCGACGGGCAGTGGTACCTCCACCTGTTCGCTCCCGAGCAGCCCGACTTCAACTGGCGCAACCCCGCGGTTCACGAGGAGTTCCTGGACATCCTGCGGTTCTGGCTCGACCGGGGCGTGGACGGGTTCCGCATCGACGTGGCGATGGGCCTGTACAAGGACGCGGACCTGGCCGACGTGCCGCCCTCGGAGGAGGGGTTCCAGTCGCGTTCGCCCATCTGGAGCCAGCCCGAGGTGCACGAGGTGTACCGCGAGTGGCGCAAGGTGCTCGACTCCTACCCCGGCGACCGCGCCGCCGTCGGCGAGGTGTGGACCGACACCGCCGAGGACCTCGCGCTCTACGTCCGGCCCGACGAGCTGCACCAGAGCTTCAACTTCGCCTGGCTTGAGGCCCCCTGGTCGGCCACCGCCTTCCGGAAGATCATCGACGACACGCTGGCCGCCGTCACCGCGCCCACCTGGGTGCTGTCCAACCACGACGTGGTGCGCCACATCACCCGTTACGGCGAGGGCTCGCTGGACCCCGCGGCCGGCCTCGCCCGCGGGCGTGCCGCTCTGCTCGCCATGCTCGCCCTGCCCGGGTCGGCGTATCTGTACCAAGGGGAGGAACTCGGCCTCCCAGAGGTGAAGGATCTTCCTCCGGAGTCGCGCCAGGACCCGATCTTCGCCCGTTCCAAGGGCGAGCTGCTCGGCCGGGACGGCTGCCGGGTGCCGATCCCGTGGTCCGGCGACGCGCAGCCGTACGGATTTTCACCCGGCGGCGCCGGCCCGTGGCTGCCCCAGCCGGCCTCATGGGCGGCTCTCACCGCCGAGCGCCAGGCCGGCGACCCCGCCTCCACGCTGGCGTTCTACCGCCGCGTCCTTGAGCTGCGCCGGTCGCTGCGGGGCACGCTGCCCGACGCCATCGCCTGGCTGGAGGCTCCCGGCGACGCGCTCATGTTCACGCGGGGCGAGCTGATCTGCGCCATCAACTGCGGCGAGGAGGCCGTCCCCCTGCCGCCGCACCGGGAGATCCTGGTGTCCAGCGGCAACGGCGACGGGGCTTCCCTGCCCCCCGACACCGCCGTGTGGCTCCGCTCCGCCTGAACCGAGGGAGACCGGGGACGGCATCAGACCGTCTCGGAGGTAAGCGCGTCCACCTGGGTGGTAAAGAATCCAACCCAGGCAGGACGACTGGCCGGTGTGTGCCACCGGGGAGGAGATAACTCCACCACAGTACGGCGGAACCACACCACACCCCGGCCGAGTGCTACAGATCTCCACCCACCGCCCGCCCCCGGTTCACCCCACCCCCACCCGGTGGAACGATTCCCACCCCGGCCTCACTCACCCGGCGTCATCCACCCGGCGTCATCCACCCGGCCTCGTTCACCCGGCGTTCGCTCACCCGGGGTCGCTCATGGAGCGAGCCGGTGCAGGTCACGGGGGAACAGCGCGACCTGGCGGACGTTCGGCACGTCGAGCAGGCGTGCCATGAACCGTTCGAGCCCGAATGCGAAGCCGCCGTGTGGTGGCATGCCGTAGCGCATCGCGTCGAGGTAGCCCGAGTACGCCGACAGGTCGGTCTCGCCGCGCGCGGTCAGCGCTCGCACGTAGTCGGCGTACCGGTGCATCCGTTGGCCCCCGCTGACCAGCTCCAGGCCACGGAAGATCAGATCGATCGCGCGCGAGTAGCCGGGACGAGCCGGGTCCGGATGGGTGTAGAACGCGCGATGCGCGGTCGGGTAGCCCTCGACGAACACGAAATCCGAGCCATGCTCGCGCAAGGCCCACTCGCCGATCCACCGCTCGTGCGCGGGCGCGAGGTCGGGCTCGCCGGTCACGTCCTCGCCGGTCGCTCTGCTGATCATCTCCAGTACGTCGGCGAAGTGCACCACCACGGGTTCGTCCGTCAGCGCGGGCATGGTGATGTCGAGAAGCTCAAGTGAGGCGCCGGCCGATGCCCGGATGCCGGCCAGCATGCCCCCGACCGTCGCATGGCACGCGGCGATGACGTCACGGTGGTCTTCCACGAAGCCCATCTCGGCGTCGAGAGAGGTATAGGAAGCCAGGTGGCGGGCGGTGTCGCTCGGCTCGGCGCGGAAGACCGGTCCGACCTCGTAGACCCGCTCCAGGACGCCGACCATCATCTGCTTGTAGAGCTGAGGGGACTGCGCCAGGTACGCCGGACGGCCGAAGTAGTCGAGCTCGAAGACGTTGGCGCCGCTCTCGGTGGCCGCGCCCACGATCTTCGGGGTGTGGATCTCGACGAACGACATCGCTTCGAGCGCCGTGCGGAAGCCGCCGACCGCGGCCGCACTGATGCGGTGGACGGCGGCGAGCTTCGGGTGGCGCAGCGCGACCGGCGCGTAGTCCAGCATCGTCGGCAGGCTCGCGCGCAGCTCGGGCCGGTAGAGGTCGAACGGAGCCGGCTCGGCCGGGTCGGTCAATGCCTCGATCACCGGCGAAGTGATCTCCACTCCGCCCGGAGCGGACGGCTCGACGGTGACCGTGCCCACGACGGCGACCGTCGTCTCTTCCGGCAGGGTCTCAAGCCGAGCGCGGGCGGCCTTCTCGGACACGACGATCTGAGTCAGGCCGGCGGCGTCGCGCAGAATCAGGAAAGCGACCGACTTCAGCAGCCGGCGACGATGTATCCAGCCCGCGATGCGTACGGTCTCACCGACGTGTGCGGACAGCTGGGTGGACAGGATGCGTTGCATGGTGGTGGCCTCCTCTGGTCGCAACGCGTCCCCTGAGAGGCGTGGGCGAGCGGGATCCTCGCGGTACCACCACACCTTCACCACGCCGTCGTGCGGCGTGGCCTCTGCAAACCCGTGACGTGGGCGATTCGGCGGGACTCTACTAGACGCGAAGGTCGTTCTTCCCCGCAGCTCGGGAGGGTCTTCGCGCCCCGGCCGGAGTCCGCCTTCGCAGCTGCCGGCGGCTCTCTCCGACTCCGGTGATCGAGGTGCTACTCGGCTCCGTCGTCGCTGTTGGACGCCATCTTACGCAGATCTGCGTTCGTCGATGAGACGCGACAGCGCCCACGTGGCCTGGGCCCGCATGGATGAGCTCGCAGCGGCGATCAGACAGTGGTTCGGGCCCACGGCCGCTCATGAATAACGCCAGGTTCGCAGCGCGCTGCCGCGACTCCTCTACAGAGCCACAGGTCGGCCCCTGGCTCCGATCGCCGCTCCCGAGACCGGACAAACCGGCTGACCGGCACCCACGGCGACGTCCCAAGCGCCCGGGACGACTTGGGGTCGGCTCCCTGGTTGAAGCGCCCGTCGCTCCGGGCGGCGCCGAGGCGGGTGGACCGGCTGGGGTGAGAACCAGAGCCCAACGGTCGAGCAGCGGGGAGAGCCGGTCGATGGTCGGCGAGTCTGGAGACGCCGGCCAAATCCAGGACGGCCCGCGGCCGGTGCTCCAACGGCGGGGTACAAGGAAACGCCACCCCGGTCCGCGACCGGGGTGGCGATGCCGCCTGCTCGCCTACGGACTCAGCCGCGGACCGTCGGTCCACACCTGTCCTGCGTTGACCGTCAGGCGTGGGGTGTCAGTCGCGGGTGAGCTTGCGGTAGGTGACGCGGTGCGGACGGGCCGCGTCTGCGCCGAGCCGCTCGATCTTGTTCTTCTCGTAGTCGGCGTAGTTGCCCTCGAACCAGAACCAGTTCGAGCCGCCCTCCCACGCGAGGATGTGCGTCGCGGTGCGGTCGAGGAACCACCGGTCGTGCGAGGTGATCACCGCGCAGCCCGGGAACTCGAGCAGGGCGTTCTCCAGGCTGGACAGCGTCTCGGTGTCGAGGTCGTTGGTCGGCTCGTCCAGCAGCAGCACGTTGCCGCCCTGCTTGAGGGTGAGCGCCAGGTTCAGACGGTTGCGCTCGCCACCGGACAGGATGCCCGCGGGCTTCTGCTGGTCGGGGCCCTTGAACCCGAAGGCGGCGATGTAGGCGCGGGAGGGCATCTCGACGTGACCGACCTTGATGTGGTCGAGCCCGTCGGAGACGACCTGCCAGACGTTCTTGGTCGGCTCGATGTTGCCGCGCCCCTGGTCCACGTAGGAGATCTTGACGGTGTCGCCGATCAGGATGTCGCCGTTGTCGGGCTTCTCAGCCTGCATGATCATGCGGAACAGGGTCGTCTTACCGACGCCGTTCGGGCCGATGATGCCGACGATGCCGTTGCGCGGCAGGTCGAACGACAGATCCTCCATGAGGAGCCGGTCGCCGAAGCCCTTGGTGAGGCCGGTCGCCCGGATGACCGTGGTGCCCAGGCGCGGGCCCGGCGGGATCTGGATCTCTTCGAAGTCGAGCTTGCGGTACTTGTCGGCCTCGGCGGCCATCTCTTCGTACCGCTGCAGACGCGCCCGGCTCTTGGTCTGCCGAGCCTTGGCGTTGGAGCGCACCCACTGGAGCTCCTCCTCCAGGCGCTTCTTGCGCTTGACGTCCTTCTGGCCCTCGACCTTCAGCCGGGCGGCCTTCTGCTCGAGGTAGGTCGAGTAGTTGCCCTCGTACGGATAGCAACGGCCCCGGTCGAGCTCGAGAATCCACGTCGCCACGTTGTCCAGGAAGTACCGGTCGTGGGTGACGGCCAGGACGGTGCCGGGATACTTCTCCAGGTGCTGCTCCAGCCACTGGACGCTCTCGGCGTCGAGGTGGTTGGTGGGCTCGTCGAGCAGCAGCAGGTCGGGCTGCTCGAGCAGCAGCTTGCAGAGGGCGACGCGGCGGCGCTCGCCACCGGACAGCTTGGTGACCTCGGCGTCCGGCGGGGGGCAGCGGAGGGCGTCCATCGCCTGCTCGAGCTGGCTGTCGACATCCCACCCGTTGCGGTGGTCCAGCGCCTCCTGCAGCTTGCCCATCTCGTCGAGCAGCTCGTCGCTGTAGTCCGTCGCCATGAGCTCGGCGATCTCTTCGAACCGGGCGCGCATGGCGAGCGTCTCGGCGACGCCCTCCTGGACGTTGCCCAGAACGGTCTTGGACTCGTTCAGCGGCGGCTCCTGCTGCAGCATGCCGACGGTGAAGCCGGGCATCAGCCGGGCGTCGCCGTTGGACGGCTGCTCGATGCCGGCCATCATCTTCAGCAGCGTGGACTTACCAGTGCCATTGGGGCCCAGCACACCAATCTTGGCTCCGGGCAGGAAATGCAGCGTGACGTCATCAAGGATGACCTTGTCGCCGTGCGCCTTGCGGACACGCTGCATCGTATAGATGTACTCGGGCATGCTCCTAAGAGTAGGGGATTCCGCCATCGGAGTTGTCCCCTCACGCCCACCCACCACCCCCGACCACGAGCCCATCCCCCAGCAGGCCGCCACCCACACGTGCTACCGCCATCAGTGTCGTCGTCCGGCATGGGATGGCTCCGGTGAACCATGCTCAAGCGATACCGCCATCGGCATCATCGTCGGCCATGGGATGGACGCGATGAGCCATGCTCAGGCGATACCGCCGTCGGTGTTCTCGGCTCGGGCGTGGGGTGGGGGCTCGGGCGCGACGGGGAGGCAGATGCGGTCGCGGCCGAGCTCTTTCGCCCGGTAGAGGGCCAGATCGGCGGCGGCGAGCAGCTCGATCAGATCGTCGCCGTGCAGGGTCATGATGGCCACCCCCGCGGACACCGTCACCGAGATCATCGTGTCCTCGACGGGGATGGCCATGCGGCCGACACGTGACCGCAGGCGCTCGGCCACCCTTCGCGCCTCGGCGACGTCGGCACGCGGGAGCAGCACGACGAACTCTTCACCGCCGAACCGCCCGACCACGTCATAGTCGCGGAGCTGGCTGCGCAGGGCCGTGGCGACGCCCGCGAGGACCTGGTCGCCCACCAGGTGGCCATAGGTGTCGTTGACCCGTTTGAAATAGTCGATGTCGACGATCAGCAGCGCCAGCGTCTCCCCTGTGCGCCGCGCCCGGACGATCTCGGTGTCGGCCTCCCGCTGCCAGGCCGTCGCGTTGAGCAGACCGGTCTTGGCGTCCGTACGGGCCGCGGCCTTGAGCTGGGCGTGGAGCAGGCTGCGTTGCAACAGGACCACGGGCGGAAGGGTGAGCACCAGCAGGACCACGCTCAGCCCGCACGCGATGGCGACCAGCACCCCAAGGCACAGCTCCACGACGTCGAGCAGTACGCGCTCGCGATCCCACAGCACGTCGCGCCAGCGGGTGTCCGGATCGAACATGTGAAGCGCGATGGCGATCAAGGCGGTGTTGAGCACGGTGAACAGCGCAGCGCACCCCACCGCGATCGCCAGCGGCCCGCTCGACCCGAGCGCTTCGCCCTTGCCGCTCGGCACCAGGGCATGGAAGATCACCGACGCCGCGCCGGCCGCGAGACCGATGGCGGCCGCGCTGAACACCCGCCGGTACAGCACGGTCGCCCGGACGCGTATCTGCAACAGGAACTGCAGCGGCAGCGGCGCGAGGACCGCGTAGACCGGTGGCAGCAGTAATGCGACGGGCAGCCACCAGGCCGAGAGCAGGTCACGAGACACACCCGCGGGCATGCCGAGACGACGGGTCGCCTCGATGCAGATCGCCCCACACGCCATCAACGCGAGGAAGGTCAGCATTTCGGACCAGCGGAACTCGGTGGAGGCCGCGAGATAGGCCGCCACCCCGAAGGCGAGGCCCACGGTGCCGCAAAGATAGACGACCAGAACGGCTGGCTGCGCCAGCAGCGGCCATCGGTCGGCTAGCGAAAGCATGCCGCCGCGTGGCTCGACCGAGAGTTCACCGGACGTCATGACATCCCCCAACGCTCACTTCCATCCGGACGGGTTCGTTGCCTCGACTCTACGTCTCACGATGTGTAACACAATAGTCGCGCAGTGTGCGGCCCGCGATGGGAACCGCTACGTTGAGCACTGCGGCCGACACAGCCGGTTGGCCCGCTGCGCCCGCTCCCCATCGAGCGGCCCATGCACGAAAGGAACAGCCATGGCGCGAGGCATCATCTGGACCTGACCAACCGCCAGGCCGTATAGCCCCATCGGCACAAACACACATGCTGACCCTGCCCGACGCAACACTCATGTAGCGCCCAGATGCCTCCTTCACCCCGTCCTGCCGGAGGCTCACGCGAACCACATGTACCTGCGGAGCAGAGCCCACCCCAGAGGCACCGTTCCCTCGCCGCTTCTGCGGTGGGCAGCCGGCTGCGGGCGTCGGTTCGCCGGGTGCTCTTGGGCGGACTCATGGTTCACGCTGCTAGACGGTCGGTGGGGTCGGGGGTGGCCAAGGGCATGTCGTCGCCGGTCGCGCATTGCTCGCCCACCGTGTCCATCGGGTCGGCGAGGGCCGGAGCATGGGCGCCCGTCAAGGGGGCGGCGGCGTTGCCCGTATGGCCGGACTCGCCGGCCCTCTGCTCGTCCGTTATGGAGTCGACGCTTCTCAATCGGCCCCCTTGGCCATCCGTAGCGGCCGGGCTCGCGGCCCCGATGAGCTCCCAGTCGCGGGTGGTGTCCGCGAACGGTTCCCGTGTCACCTCGTCGAACGCGGGGGCGGCGGGCCCCCGCTGCGGTCTTTCGAAGGTGCTCACCCCACGTCGCAGGTCATGGCCGACGGAGGTGGCCTCGACCTCGGCGACGAACCGGCGCTCGCCGTCACGCTCATAGGAGCGGATGCGCAGCCGACCGTGGACGACGATCGGCTGGCCCAGCTTGATGGACTGGGCGACGTTCTCTGCGAGCGTCCGATAACACCGCACGGAATAGAAGGTGGTCTCGCCGTCATGCCATGTCTGGGAAGATCTGTCGAACACGCGCCGCGTTGAGGCCAGACGCAGCGACGTGACGCGGGTGCCGTCGTTGAAGTTGACCCGGCGGGGGTCGGCGGTGACGTTACCGACCAACGTGATGTAGGTGTCGTTCATCGTGCCTCCCGTGGCGGACCGGCGGACCGTCTCCGCCGACATGGGAGCCAGTCTGGCCCGGCCCGTCACCCTCCATGATTGCCGAACTGCATTCTGTGGATAGGACGCCGCGCCGCACGCGCGCCTGTGGAGAACCGCGAAGGCGCAGGCCAGACCACCACAGCGGCCGGATCCGTGCCGCAGAAAGCAGACACAACACCACGATCAGCGCGTCGAGGGCGCCTGCCTCACCGCTTCATCTGTTCACATCGCGACGCCATGAGGATGCCCACGCACGGTCCGCGGCGCCATGGTCCGCCTGCCGTCGGCGCCGCTCAGGGCTTGGTCTCCGAAGAGGGATGGCCCGGCGGCGCGGGTGGGGATGACTCAGCGGCAGGCAGGCGAAGGGGTGACTCAGCGGCGGGATGGCTCAGCGGCGGGCGGAGGGGTGGCTCAGCGACCGATGGCTCAGCGGCGGGCCGAGGTCAGGGCGGCGAAGAATTCGTTGTAGCGGCGCAGTTCCTGTTCCACCGGCTGGACGACCATCCGCTTGGAGACGGCCGAGATGCGGCGGCGCATCTCGCGTTCGAGTTGCTCGCGTTCGTTGCCGGCCCCGAGGACCACGAAGTTACGGCTCGCGATCGCCGAGAACAGGCCCAGCCCCAGCACGCTGACGATCATGAGCCCGAGCCACGGCAGCGTCGTCACATCGCCGAGCAGCTCGGCCGGCGCTCGGCCGATCTTGAAGACGCCGTACAGGAGAATGGCCCCCGCCCAGCCGACGCCGGCGACGAACAGCACGACCAGCAGGTACTGCCAGATCTTCAGCAGCCACCACCAGCGAGGCACGCGGTCGAGGCTCGGCGCGATCTCGGCGAGCTCGCCGGACAGGACCTCCGGCAGCTTGCCGAGTTGAGACCGGGCGGCATCCCGGACGCCGTTGCGCCACGCCTCGGGCATGCCGGAGCTCAGGCCGTCGGCGAGGGCCTGGACGGCGTTCTCCACCTCGGCGGGCTGGGCGCTCACCGAGGCCGCGGTCACGGCCCTGACCTCGTCGCGCAGATTGCCCAGACGCAGGCTGTTCAGCGGGTCGGGGCGCAGCCGCGCGGCCCAGCGCGCATAGGGCCAGCCGACCCAGTCGATGGAGCGCACGCCGTAGACGTTCTCCAGAGCCTCGCCGACGGCCGGGACGCCGACGGCGTCGCAGAGGGCGTCGGTGAGCCCCTCCTGCCGGGCGAGGTCCACGGTGGGCTGCACCGCCAGGGCCTCAGGGGCGGGCATGACCTTGGCGAGCTTGCCCATAAGGCGGTTGAGGTCGGCCTCCAGGCGCTGGACGGCGGCCCGCCGCTGGGCGACGGACTCGGCGAGCACGCTCTTGAGGCTGTTCACTCCCCTGCCGGTGGTCGCCGAGGTGGGCACGATGCGCGGATGCTGCACGCCCTCGCGCTTCAGCAGGTCCGACAGGTCGACGACGCACTCGGCGAGCTCCTCGGGCGCCAGCCGGTCGGCCTGGTTGAGCGCGAACACGGTGACCGCCTCGTGCCCCGCCAGCTCGGCGACGTACTTGGTGTGCGTGGCCGCGTCGGCGTACTTCTGCGGGTCGAGCACCCACACGATCAGGTCGGCGACCTGGATCAGCCGGTCGGCCTCGTGGTCGGTGATCGCCCGGATGGAGTCGTGGTCGGGCAGGTCGAGCAGGATCAGCCCGTGGAGCTGGCTCTCTCCCCGGTCGAGGGCGCTCGCGCGGGCGAACCGGTGGCGCCACTGCACCTGCAGCCAGTCGAGCAGCGGCCCCGCCCCGTCCAGGCCCCACACGCAGGCGTGCGTGCGCGCGGTCGTCGGGCGGCGCACCCCCGTCGGGGACAGTTCGAGCCCGGAGATGCGGTTGAAGAGCGAGGACTTGCCGCTTCCGGTCCCTCCCGCGAGGGCGACGACGGTGTGCTCGCCGGACAGCTTGAGCCGGTCGCCGGCGCGCAGCAGCAACTGGCCGGACTCGGCGATCAGCGCCGGATCGACCCTGCCGGGACCGAGCTCCACGATCTTCGCCAAGGCGGAGAGCCGGTACGCCAGATCGCTTCGCGTATCGGTCGTCCCCGGACGAACGCTGACACTCATCGGGCGACCTCAAGGTTGTACGTTGCCTGGTAGAGCCGCTTGGCCGCGGCCTCGTCGGGGATACCCGCCTCGTCGAGCACCTGCACGTATCGGAACGTCTCCTCGTCGAACAGGACGCTGATGCGGGCTCGCAGGTCGCTGCGCGCCTTCGTCCCGATGTTGCGCAGCGCCTCGGCGCCGAGCACGCCGCGCAGCAGCCGCTCGGGAAGGGTGCCGGTGCCGGAGACCGCGGCGACCTCCGAGCTTCCGTAGCCGAGCAGGCCCATCATGAAGACCATCGACAGCGCCTCCTCGTCGAAGGCGACCAGCTTGGCGACCGTGCGCTTGGTCACCCCGCCGGAGCGGATCAGCCCGATGACGTGCTCCTGCCAGGCCCCGATGGTACGGCCGACCCGGCGGGCGAACTCGTCGGACGGCCGGCCGAGTCCCGGAGTCTCGGCCAGGCGATCGCCGGCGCCGTCGCGCTGACGCCACCTCGCGATGACCTCCTCGGCCGCCCGCTGCCCCGCGGAGACGATCACCGCCTCGAGCCCGGAGCGGAGCGCCGAACGGAAGGCGTGCAGGCGGGCGGGAGCCTGCTGAGCGGTCTTGGTGGCCAGGCGGCCGGGACGGCGCAGGTGCAAGGTCTTCATCAGGTCGCCCGAGCCCGCGAAGTCCTGCCAGCGGGCCAGGACCTCTCCGCGCAGCAGCGAGCCGCTGCTCATCGCGTCGTCGATCTCGGCGAGCGCGCCCATGTACGCGGCGTCCACGTCGGTCCGCAGCTCGGCCCGGAGGGCGACCTGGGCCTCCATGTGCCGCGCCAGTGCGGGCACGCGGCCGCGGAAGCTGTTCAGGACCCCTTCGAGGGTCGCCCGGACGGCCTGATCGCGGCGCTGGTCGTCGACCGACAGCTCGGTGAGCCACATGCGCAGGTCGGCGACCTCCTCCTCGGGAAGGCGGCCGGCGGTGACGGCGACCTCGTTGACCACGAACCGGTCGATCTCGCCGAGGCCGTACTCCTGGAGCATCCGGGCGAAATGCTTGTCGATCACGTCCCGGGACTTCGGCGGGACCCGGGACAGCACGATCGCCATGCGCGCGCCGCGCTCCTTGGCCAGCCGTAACAGGTTCCATGCGGGCGCGTCGGCGTACCGGGTGGCGGTCGTGACGAAGATCCACAGGTCGGCGGCGTCCATCATCCGCTGCGCCACCTCGTGGTGGGTCTCCACCACCGAGTCGATGTCGGGGGTGTCGAGCAGCGCCGTCGCGGGGGGCAGCCGCTCGCTCGTGGCCAGCACGAGGCTGTCCAGCCCGCTGCCGGGCGCCGGCCGGTCGAGACGGACCAGGCCGCTGAGCACGTCACCCTTCGCGAACCACTCCCCGTCGTCGGGGTGGCAGACCAGGACGGGCGTCCCGGTGGTGGGACGGCGCACGCCCGTCGCGCTGACCTTGGCCGCGGCCAGGGTGTTCACCAGCGTGGACTTGCCCGCCCCGGTGGACCCGGCGACGGCGATGAGCGCCGGCGCGGTGCTCATGTGCACCCGGGGGATGACGTAGTTCTTGATCTGGGCGAGGATCTCGGCCTGCGCCTTGCGGGCCTCCTCGACACCGGGGACCTCCAGGCCGAGCCGGACCCCGCTCACGGCGTCACGCAGCCCGGCGAGCGCCGCCGTCAGCGCCCGCGAGACGGGCTTGGGCAGCGCCACCTCGCGCACGCGGTTGTACGGATCGTGCTGGGCGTCCGGGCCTGGGTCCGCTTCTGGATGATCCGCCCAGCCTGTGGGGGACTCGGGCTGTGCGAGGGTCGCGGGGACGGAGGAGGCGTCCGCGTGGGCCTCCCAGACCGAACGGGCTTCGGCGGTCGCCGCCGAGCGTGCGGGCTGGAACAGGCTGCCCGCGGCCGGGTCGGACGTGGGCGCCGCCTCCGGAACGTCGGTGGCGGCGTCATCGCCGGCCGGCGTCACGCGGGCGTGCCAGATGTCCTCAACGGGCTGAAGGCCTCCGGCGTCGTCCGCCGCGCCCCCAACGCCCGCTACGCCGCCTGCGCCCTCGGCGCTTTCCGCATCCTCGGCGGCGCCTGGGCCCTCGGCGGTTTCTGAACCCTCGGCGTCCTCTGCGTCCTCGTGATTCCGGAGGGCTTCGGCGTTCCCGAGGTCGTCGTTACCAGGGTCGCCGGAGTCG
This sequence comes from Sphaerisporangium sp. NPDC004334, assembly GCF_053602655.1. Classification (NCBI taxonomy): domain Bacteria; kingdom Bacillati; phylum Actinomycetota; class Actinomycetes; order Streptosporangiales; family Streptosporangiaceae; genus Sphaerisporangium; species Sphaerisporangium sp. NPDC004334. Next base: position 74,607 of record NZ_JBSGDZ010000024.1, on the reverse strand, counting down.
TCGTTCCCGAGGTCGCCGGGGCCATCGGCGGGCTCGGCGCCGTCGCCTTCGCCGGCGTTGTTGGCATTGTCGGCTTCGTCGGCGTTCTGGACGGCCGCCGCGTTGTCGGCGCCTTCGACATCGTCGAGATTCCGAACGTCCCCGGCATCATCGGCGCCGTCGGCACCCTCGGCGTCCGGGGTCTGGACGTCCTCGGCGCCCGGGACGTCGCCGGCGTGCACAGGGTCCTGGACGTCGGCGGTGGCCGCCGTCGGGTCATCCGCGTCGACGGTCGAGGGGGCGAGGGCGGCGGCGGGACGGCCGGAGGAGTCCTCAGAGGCGGAAGCGTCGGCGGACTCGATGTCGGTGGACTCCGCGTCGACGGAACCGGCGGCGGCCGACTCGGCGGCGGTGGACGCCGGAGCGTCGGCGGGCGCGGCGGCGGCGGGCGCGGCGGCGGCCGGGCCGTCGTCATCGCCCCGGATCGCCTGGAACGTTATCGTCCGCTCCTCCGGGGCCTCGGGGGAATCCTTGCCCTCGATCACCGTTTCACCCGACTGCTCGGTGTGTTCATCGGCCCGCTCGGTCTTCCTCGCAGCCGATTTCACGGAACCCGCTCCGCTCGAACCATCTCGATCTCCTGGCCGACCTTGACGACGTCACCGACGACCACGATCGCCGGCGGCCGCGTCCCAGCGGCGATCACTCGCTCCGCCACCGTGGAGAGGTCGGCATAAAGAGCTCGCTGGGTCGGAAGAGTACCGTCCTGTACGACCATTACGGGGGTTTCCGGCGAACGTCCCTCGCGTAGCAGGGTGTCAGCGATCATGGCTATTCGTTCAACAGCCATCAGAAGTACCAGGGTTCCCTGTGATCTCGCCAGTCCTGCCCAGTCAACAGTTGATCTCGGATCGTCGGGCGCGACGTGGACGGAGATGACGTGGAACTCCTGGCTCACTCCCCGGTGGGTCACCGGGACGCCTGCGGCGGCGGGAACGGCCACCGCGCTGGTGACGCCGGGGACCACGATGACGGGGATGCCGGCCCGCGCACAGGCCAGGGCCTCCTCGCCGCCGCGGCCGAAGACGAACGGGTCGCCGCCCTTCAGCCGGACGACGAACCGGCCCTTCCTGGCGTGCTCGACCAGCAGCTCGTTGATCTTCTCCTGCGCGAGATAGCGACCGTAGGGGATCTTGGCCGCGTCGATGAGCTCGACGTCGGGCGCGAGCTCGTCCAGCACCGATCGGGGCGCGAGCCGGTCGGCGATGACCACGTCCGCCTGGGCCAGCAACTGGCGCCCGCGCACGGTGATCAAGCCGGGGTCTCCGGGGCCCCCGCCGACCAGAGCGACACCGACGGGCTTGGTGCGGTCGCGGCGCGCGTCCACCGTGCCGTCGCGCAGAGCGTCGACCACGGCGTCCCTGATGCCCGCCGCGCGGCGCGGGTCGCCTCCGGCGGTGATCGCGACGCTGATCTCGTCCACGCGTCCGCTCGCGGGCGTCCAGGCGGCGGAGGCGTCGCGGTCGTCGGCGCGTACGCACCAGATGTGCTTGGCCTCGGCCTCGGCGGCGATCGCCGCGTTGACCGACCGCTCGTCGGTGCACGCCTGGACGAGCCAGGCCCCGTCGCAGTCGCCGACCTGGTACGGGCGGCGCTCCCAGGCGACCAGGCCGTCGGCGATGAGGTCGTCGAGCGCGGGCGTCACGCTCGGGGACACCAGGGTGACCGACGCGCCGGCCTGGAGCAGAGTGGGCACCCTGCGCTGGGCCACGCGCCCGCCGCCGACGACGAGCACGCGCCTGCCGTTGAGACGTAGACCGAGCAGGTAGGGCGACGACATGGGACGGTGTTCCCTTTCCCGGGAAGAGGCAAAACCCGTTGTCCGTGAGGTAAACCTACAGGCCCGCCGCCGCGGGAGGCACGGCTCGCCTGCCTTCCAGGAGCGGCTTTCGCGGATCCCAGGGCTCGCCTCCCGCGGCCGTCTCGCGCCTGCGCGCGATGGCCGACAGCGCCTCCAGGATCACCCGGTTGCCGAGGTAGGCGGTGATGTCCGCGTGGTCGTACGGCGGGGACACCTCGACGACGTCGATGCCGACCACCGGCAGCTCGTAGCAGGTGCGGCGGACGGCGTCGAGGAGCTGGCGGGAGGACAGGCCGCCGGGCTCGGGAGTGCCGGTGCCCGGCGCGTGCCCGGGGTCGCACACGTCGATGTCCACCGAGAGGAACACCCCGTCGCACTCGTCGGTGGCGATGGCGAACGCCTCGGTCAGGCACTCGGTGAGCCCGCGCTCCACGATCTCGGTCATCTCGTAGGAGCGCATGCGCTGCTGGGCCATCCAGTCGAGCGTGTCGGGGCCGGGCCAGTAGCCGCGCAGCCCGATCTGCAGGAACCTGTCGCCGCGGATCGCCTCGGACTCGATGAGGCGCCGCATCGGCTGGCCGTGCCCGTAGAGGTTGCCGAACTCGACGTCGCCGGTGTCCGCGTGCGCGTCGAAGTGGATCATGGAGACCCGGCCGTACCCGTGGTGGCGCGCGACGCCGCGCGCGTCCGGAAGGGCGACGGTGTGGTCGCCGCCGAGGATCAGCGGAACGGCCCCAGAGGCGGAGATCGTGTGGACGGCCTCCTCGATGTTGCGGATGGAGGTCTCGATGTCGCCCGAGAAGCACTCGACGTCGCCGGCGTCCAGGACCTTGAGGTCCTTCAGGGGGTCCACGCGGAGAGCGAGGCTCGGACGCGATCCGTCGTGGGGCAGGTAGCACGCCTGCCGCAGGGCCATCGGGCCGAACCGGGCGCCGGGGCGGTTGCTGGTGCCGCCGTCGAAGGGCGCCCCGACGATCACGACGTCCGCTCCCTCGAAGCTCGCCGGATCGCCGAGGTCGCAGCGCTCCACGCCGAGGAAGGTGATGTCGGGTCCGAACATCGGGCCGTAACGCATCGTGGTCCAATCACACCTGACAGCAGAACGTCACCATTTAACCGCATTGTCGGCAAAATTCCCCTGCTAGCCGGCTTTCCCGGAACGCCGCCGAAGCCGGCGCCTCACACCACCGATATGGGGCCATCCGACGTTCGATCAGCGTCCACGGCTTCGGGCGCGCGTCCGCGTCCGTCAGGGGTCCCAGACGCAGGCGTCGCTTCTCCGGTCCTGAGGTGGGCGTTCCTTCCCGCTCATGGGGGCGTGGGCCGGGTGTCCTTGTCGGTCACGCCGGCGGAGTCGAAGGTCGCGACCTCGTGCATGACGCGGACCGCCGAGCCGACCAGCGGGTAAGCGAGCAGCGCGCCGGTGCCCTCGCCCAGACGGAGCTCCAGGTCGACCAGCGCTCGGAGGCCGAGATGGTCGAGCGCGAGCCCGTGCCCGGGCTCGGCCGAGCGATGGCCCGCCACGCAGTAGTCGATGGCGTGCGGGGACAGCGCGGCGGCGACCAGGGCCGACGACCCGGCGATCACCCCATCCAGGATGACGGGGACGCGGGCCGCGGCGGAGGCGAGGATGAACCCGGCCAGGGCGGCGTGCTCCAACCCACCGACCGCCGCCAACGTGCGCAGCGCCTCCGAAACGCCTTCGGACACGGCCGGGGACGCCGCTGACGCCGGCGGCGCGGAAAGGCCGTTGATCTCCAGGGCGCGGCGGACGACGGCGATCTTGCGCTCGAGGGTCGTGTCGTCGACGCCCGTGCCCCTTCCCGTGGCCAGCGCGGGGTCGTGTCCGGTGAAGGCGCAGATGAGCGCGGCCGAGGCCGTGGTGTTGGCGATGCCCATGTCGCCGGTGATCAGACAGGCCGCGCCCGCGTCGATCAGGTCGACCGCGACGGCGATGCCCGCTTCGAGTGCCGCGACGGCCTGGTCGAGGGTCATGGCCGGGCCCTGCGACAGATCGGCGGTGCCGTAGGCGACCTTGCGGGAGACCAGGCCAGGGGCCTCCGGCAGGTCCGCCGCGACTCCGACGTCCACCACGGTCACCGACGCGCCGGCCTGGGCCGCGAAGGCGTTGGCCACCGCACCCCCCGCGAGGAAATTCGCCACCATCTGGGTGGTGACCTCCTGCGGCCAGGGGGTGATCCCCTGGGCGTGCACGCCGTGGTCACCGGCGAAGATCGCCAGGGCGGCGGGAGCCGGGAGCGGGGGCGGGCAGGCCCCCGCGACGCCGGCGAGGCGTACGGCGACGTCCTCCAGCGCTCCGAGCGCTCCGCGGGGCTTGGTCAGGCGGTCCTGATGGGCTCGCGCCAGGTCCATCGCCTCGGTGTCGGCGGGCCTGATCACCGCCAGAGTGCGTGCCAGGGGGCCGTCGTGCACGATCACACCAGTCCTTCCGCCGGGGGGCCTGGCGGCCGGACCACTTCGCCGCCAGGGAGTACGCGGAGGAAACCTCGCGAACGACCATCCGCGCCGAAGAAGTCTCGCGCAGCGCCCCCCGAGCCCGCCATCCGGGGTCCCGGCCGGCCCCCGGCCATGAAAGGTCACCGGGTTCCCGCCGCGAGCGGCGCCGGATTCGCCGCCCTCCCTCTCGCCGGCCCGGCGCCGGAGGAAAAGCCGACACAGGTGGGAGAGCCTGAGTCAGGGCACTCGCGATTAGGGTTGACGGCCGGGCGTAGGGCGGCAAGGCCGAGGCACGGGCAGCGGCGACTTGGGAGAACGACCGTACCTGCCCGCCCGGGAAGCCGCAGGACGGGCTACACGAGCCCTTCGGCGAGGGTGGCCTGGTCGCGGGTCAGGCGGCGGACGGGGGGTTCGTCTCCGCCCAGCACGCCGTCTCCCCGTAGCGGGTCGTCTCCCCGTAGCAGGTCGTCTTCGCGCAGGACGTCGGCGCCTCGCAGGACGGGGGCGCCTCGCAGGACGGGGGCGCCTCGCAGGACGGGGGCGGTCGGGTCTTCGAGGATCTCGGGGGCCGGGAGGGAGTCCAGTCCTTCCAGGGACAGAGGCTCGTCGGGGTCTAGGACGGCTTCGACGGGATCGGTGAACGCCGGAAGCTCCCCTTCGACCGCGCCGAAGGCGGCGGTGTCCGCGCCGAAAGCGGCGGTGGTCGCCGTGAAGGCGGTGGTCGCCTCGAAGGCGGTGTCCGATTCGAAGGCGGTGTCCGCCTCGAAGAGGGTGTCCGCGTCGAAGGGGGCGTCCGCGTCGAAAGCGGCACTGTCCGCGTCGAAGGGGGCGTCCGGGGCGAAGGCGGCGGCGTCCACCTCGAAGGGGGTGCGCAGGGCGAAGGGGGTGGCGTTCTGGTGGCTCGGCCATGGGGAGGCGGCGCGGAGGGCTTGTTCGTATCTGTCGATGATCAGGTCGGCCAGGCCCTCGCAGTCGCCGATCACCTCGGCGCAGCGCACGTCGAGGTCGATGTGCCCGGCGGCGTAGGCCAGCGCCTCCGCCCAGATGCGTTCGAGGACACCGCCGGCGAACAGCAGGTAGGGAAGCACGACGACCCGCTTGGCGCCCAGGCGGCGGCAGCGTTCGATGCCCTGCGCGACCGACGGCGGGGCGTCGGAGACGTACGCGGTCTCGACGGTCAGCAGGTCGGCGGCGTGGGTCTCCCAGAACAGGCGGGACACGCGGTGGACCTCGGCGTTGGCGGCGGTGTCCGGTGACCCGTGCCCCACCAGCACCACGGCGGTCTCGGCAGGGGAGATCGGCTCCCAGGCCGCCTCGCCGTGCTCGTCCCCCACGGTGACGGAGGCGAGCCGGGGCATCTCGGCGAGCGCGTCCGCGAGCCGCTCGGCCATCAGGCCCAGCACCTGGGGTGAGGCGTCGAGCGGGCGGGCGAGGTCGCAGCTGAGGGTGGGGTGCATGACCTGCGCTCGAGCGATCTCGGCGGGAATGTCACCATTGTCACCGAGGGCGAGCGGGACGGTCACGAGGCGGTGGTGTCCGCGGGCGAGGAGAGAGGCCACGGAGTCGTTCAGCGACGGCCGGCCCTTGGCCACGAAGCCGCCGGACACGTCCGCGGCGACCTGGTCCAGACGGCACCGCAGTCGGTGGACGAAACGGCCGAACTCTGCCGCGCCCGTGTCATCGTGGGCGCCGTGCCCTATGAGCAGAAGCGGCGGCTTCATATGGATCTCCGATCCTTTGACCTGCGGTTTTCTGGTCGGGTCGCGAGGATATCTGAATCTGTCAACGCTTGGACATGCCTTTGCTCACCTTTTGGGCGAACCCAGACCTTCCGTTCATGGTCATCCGGCCCGCGGGCCTTACGTACCCTGGAGAGGCCTCCCTATCGTCACAGCGCGTGATTCGCCGACCTCACTAGGTACTTGGACGTCCAGGCGCGGCCGGAGGACGCATCGAACGGTCCCGTCAGACGGTCTCGCCCTTGAGCAGGCTGAACAGGACCGCGTCGGATATGCCGCCGGAGATGGGCAGCGCCCCGCGCAGGACACCCTCCTCGGTGAAGCCGGCCTTGCGGGCCACGGCCTGGCTGGCCACGTTGCCGATGGCGACCAGCAGCGTGACCCGGTGGAAGCCGCGCATCATCAGGAACGTGCTGACGGCGCGCGTCGCCTCGCAGGCGATGCCCTGGCGGCGCGCCCACGGCGAGATCCAGTAGCCCACCTCGACGTCGCCGCGTTCCCAGTCGGCCCGCTGGATGCCGGCGGACCCGGCCAGGCGGCCGCCGGCCTTCGACTCGATGGCGAACTGCACGCCGTTCACGGAGTCCACGTGGGCGAACCTGGTGCACCATTCGTAGGCCCTCTGCAGGTCGTATCCCGCGGCCCAGGGCATCCAGCGGTTGATCTCGGGGTCGCCGTCGACGGCCTCGAAGACGTCCTTGGCGTCGGTCCCGGTGAACGGGCGCAGGATGAGCCGCTCGCTCTCCAGGCGCACACCCGTCCCGAAGCCCCGGCCGTTCATCGTGGGCGGGCCCATCGCCAGGTCGCGGGCGAGCAGCCCGAACACGACCAGGTCGTGCGGGCCGTCGTCCTCGTAGCCCGCGCCGCGCAGCAGCCCCTCACGGGTGAATCCGGACTTCTCGGCGACGCGCAGGGAGGCGGTGTTGTCCAGGTTGGCGCGAAGCTCGACGCGGCGCAGGCCGCCCTTGGTGAGCGCCCACTCGGTCAGGCCGCTGACGGCCTCGGGGGCGTATCCGCGGCCACGGTGCAAGGGATGGACACCGTACCCGACCTCGGCCGTCCCGGCGCCCCAGACGGTCTTGAACAGGCTGATGGCGCCGACGACCGTGCCCTCGGCGACCATGGCCAGGTGGATGCCCTGGCCGGAGCGCCACAGCTCGTGCACGCCGTACGAGAGCCACTGCGGCACGCCGGACGGATGGCCGGGCACGCCCGGCGGCAGGAACCGCGCACCCGACTCGAGGATGGCGCGCACCCGGTCGGCGTCCCGTGGGCCGAAGGGCCGCAGGAGCAACCGCCGGGTGGTGATCGTCAGGTGCTGATCGAAGCCGGTCAATCTTCATCCCCCTTGTGCGGACACATCAGCTCATCGCACAAGGGGGGGTGTCCGCAACTTGGCGGGCCCGGGTGTACCGGTGTGATGCGCCGGTTCGGCGGGGACCACGTCGTCTCCCGTCACACCGGTCCCAGCGGACGCGCACGCCGGGCGCCGTCCGCGGAGGCCACAGAAGTTCAAGGCCGTCCGCGAGAGCCGCGGTGGTCCAGGAGCCGTCCGAGGAAGCCGCGCGGAGGCCGCGGGAGGTTCAGGAGGGGCGGCGCAGCACCTCGCTCCACCGCACCCGGGTGCCCGTGCGCAGCACCGCCCGCTGGTAGACCCGCCCGCCGGCGTACAGCACGGCGGCCACCGCGGCCACCATCAGGCCCATGGCCAGGGCGGTCTCCCACACCGGCACCCGCACGACGGTGGAGCGCACCGGCATGAGCATCGAGGAGAACGGCGGGACGATGGACAGCACCCGCGCCAGCGTGCTGTCGGGCGACTGGCCCACGAAGAACCCGACCAGGTAGGAGGCCGTCATGAGCATCGTCGCCGGGCTCAGAACGCCGTTCAGCTCCTCCTGCCGCGACACCAGCGAGGCGATCGCGGCGAACATCGCCGCGTAGAAGGCGTAACCGAGCAGGAACCACACGACCACGCCGGCCACCACCCCGTAGGTGCCGTCGGGCAGGTGGGGCACCGCGCCGGAGATCTGCGCGGCGGCGAGCCCGACGGCGGCGATGACGACCAGCTGGGCCAGCCCGAGCACGCCGAGGCCGATGACCTTCCCGGCCAGCAACTGCCATGGCCGTACCAGCGTCAGCAGGATCTCGACGATGCGGCTGCCCTTCTCCTCCACGACGCCCATCGCGACCCAGGTGCAGATCTGGAGGAGCAGCATGAACAGGACGACGACGATGGTCAATGCGATCACCATCCGGACGGTGGCGTCCTCGCCGCTGCCGTTCAGCGTGACCCTCGACATGACGGGCACCTGCTGGGCATGGGCGACCTTCGCCGGGTCCAGGCCCGCCGAGGCGAGGTTCTGTTCCGTGGTGACCATGCGGTGGGCGGTGTCGAGCAGGACCGAGAGTCCGGTGCCCAGGACGGTCTTGGAGATCACGGAGGTGTTGTCCACGATCGCCGCCTCGACGTCGCCCGCGGCGACGGCCGCGCGGGCCGCCGCCTCGTCGGCGTAGCGCGTGACCTTGATGGACAGGTCGGCGTCCTGCGCCGCCTGGGCGCTGAGCGCGGCCTGCAGCCGGTCGGCCCGCGCGCCTGCGAGCCCGACGGCGTGGTCGTCCGCGCCGCCGAACAGCTTGGGGAGCATGGCGAGCACGGCGACCAGCACGGCGGTGACGAGCAGGCCGTAGCGGTATCCCTTGGTGCGGCCGCGCACGGCGATCTCACGGCGGGCGACCAGGATGACGGGGTTCACGCGACCACCTCACGAGGGATGCCGGCCAGGGCGAAGGGGTTAACACGACCGCCTCCCGGAAGGAGGTCGGCCGGGGCGAGGAGGTTCACGCGACCACCTCGCGGAAGATGTCGGCCAGGCCGGGCTCCTGCCAGCCGAAGTGCTGGACCCGGCCGGCCCGCGTGGCCAGCCGCAGCGCCTCCTGGTCGTCGGTCGGGACGAGGATCACCTCGTCGTAGCGCCCGTGCTCCTCGGCCGCCGCGAGCGGCGAACGGTCGGTCTTGGCGACGATCTCCCCGGGCAGCCGGTCGGCCCAGCCGGCCTCGGCGCCCGCCACGACGATACGCAGGCGCTTGCGCGACTCCCGTGCGCGCAACTCGGCGACGGTGCCCACCGCGACCATGCGGCCGGCCTTGATGATGCCGACCGAGTCGCAGAGCCGTTCGACCAGGTCGAGCTGGTGGCTGGAGAAGACGACCGGCACCCCGGCGGCGGCGCGCTCGGCGAGCACCCCGGCCAGCGCGTCGACGGCGATCGGGTCCAGGCCGGAGAACGGCTCGTCCAGGACGAGCACCTCGGGATCGTGGATGAGCGCGACGGCGAGCTGGACGCGCTGCTGGTTGCCCAGGGACAGGCTGTCGACGTCGTCGCCGCGCCGCCCGGCCAGGCCCAGCCGCTCGATGAGGGCGTCGGCGGAGCGGCGGGCGTCCGGCGCGGCCATGCCGCTGAGCCGGCCGAAGTACTCGACCTGCTCGGCCACCCGCATCTTGGCGTACAGCCCGCGTTCTTCGGGCATGTAGCCGAACCTGCGGCGGGTGTCGTGGCCGACGGGCGCGCCGTTCCAGCGCACCCGCCCGGCGTCGGCGCCGAGCACGCCCATCACGATGCGCATGGTGGTCGTCTTGCCGGCTCCGTTGGCGCCGACGAAGCCGAACATCTCGCCGGGGCGAACGGTCAGGCTCACGCCGTCGAGCGCGACGGTGTCCCCGTAGCGCTTTTCGAGCCCTTCCACCTCAAGCATGGGGGGATCCCTTCATGATCTTCTCGAGCACCGAGACGTACTCGCGGAAGGCCTCGCGCCCCCGGGGGGTGAGCGAGAGCCAGGTGCCGGGCTTCTTGCTGATGAAGGCCTTCTCGACCTTGACGTAGCCGGCCTCTTCGAGGGTCAGCATGTGCTTGGACAGCAGGGAGTCGCTGACCTCGATGGTGTCGCGCAGGAACCGGAACTCCACGTTGTCCGCGGCGGCCAGCGCCGCCATGATCGACAGGCGGACCGGCGTGTGGATGAGCTGGTCCAGGTCGTGGCGGGGGTGGGCTCCGCTCTCGGTCACCTGGCGCCGTCCCAGGGACGCAGGCGCCAGGCGGCGTACAGCACGGGGACGGCGGCGGCGACCGCGGCGGCGAGACCCGCGGCCACCCACCAGCCGGAGGGCCGCTCGGGCATGACGTAGTACCCGAACAGCGCCACGCCGATCATGACGGCCACCCAGACGAGGGCCACCCGCGAGTGCAGGCGGGAGTGGCCGTAGACGCCGAGGCTGTAGGCGTAGACGAAGGACAGCGCGGTCATCGCCAGCCACGCGATGCCGGCGACCCGCGGAATGGGCGACGAGGCGAAGAACATCGCCGGCCAGTACAGCAGCGCCGCGACCCCCCAGACGAGGTAGAGCCACCCCATCGCGGCGGCGGACCGTCCGACGCTCCTGCGCACGCGACCGATCTGTGCGAGCGCCTCGCCCGCGCTCATGTCCATGTCGGAGCCCGTGTGAGTGCCCGCACCCTGATCATCACCGGCGTTCATGCGCTCATCCCCCTTTCCTGTACTCAACACGCTAGCAAGCACTCAACTCCCATTCAAGTGCTTCACCGAACGTAGAGAACAACGAACCCCGGCACGGCGCGCGAGGCCGTACCGGGGCGGACGAGACGGACGTCAGAGGACGATGATCACCTCCAGCGTGCGGGGGCCGTGCACCCCCTCGACGCGGTTGAGCTCGATGTCGCTGGTCGCCGACGGGCCGCTGATCCAGGTCATCGGCCGTGCCGCGTCCAGGCGTGCGACCGCCTCGGGAACGCCGGGCACGATCTGCCCGGCGCGCACGACGCACAGGTGGTAGTCGGGCACCAGGGTGAGGGCCCTGCGTCCCTGGCCGGGGCCCGCGTCCAGGATGATCGTTCCGGTCTCGGCGATGGCGGCCGCGCAGCCGGTGACCACGCCGTCCGCCGCGTCCAGCTCGGCGGCGGACGGCGGCGGGACGTCGCCCAGCCGTTCCACGCCGGCCGGCAACGCGCCCAGCCACTCCTCGGGCAAGCCACCGGGGACGACCACGCGGCGCGCGCCCCGGCCGGCCAGCGCGTCCGCGACCGTGGCCGCCACCTGGCCGGCGGGGACGACGTGCACGGTCGCCCGGTAGTCGCGGACCCGTTCTGCGAACAGTTCGACGTCGCCCGGCTCATCCCGGGAAGGACGGTAACCGCGCGTCACCTCCACCGGCGGCGCGCCGGCGACGGCCGAGCGGATGCGCGCCAAGATGGCCTCGCGCGAGCTCATCGGCCCACCTCGCGGACGCACGCCACGATCATCTCTCCGTGCGAGCTCATCGGCCCACCTCGCGGACGCACGCCACGACCATTTCTCCCTGCGAGCTCATCCGTCCTCCTCCTGCGTGCGCCGCCACCAGTCGCGGAACGACTCGCGCGGCACGGACGGCACGTCCCGGGTGGCGGTCCAGGCCGCGCCGGGGCCCGGCAGGTGCGTCTTGGGCACCAGCCCGCGAAGGCGGGTGGCCAGCCGCTGGGCGCTCCGCAGCCGCACGGGCTTGTCCAGCACCCAACCGGCGGCCGCCAGCCCGGCCCGCTCGGCCGGGGCGTGCGGAGCCTTGGCCCGCAGGTGGACCAGCACCTCGGGGATGTCGATGGCCACCGGGCACACGTCGTAGCACGCCCCGCACAGGCTGGAGGCGTACGGCAGCGAGGCGTCCAGCTCGGAGGCCATGCCGCGAAGCTGCGGGGTGAGGATGGCCCCGATCGGCCCCGGGTAGACCGAGCCGTACGCGTGGCCGCCGACCCGCTCGTAGACCGGGCAGACGTTCAGGCAGGCCGAGCAGCGGATGCAGCGCAGTGCCTGGCGCCCGACCTCGTCGGCCAGGACGTCGGTGCGGCCGTTGTCCAGCAGCACCAGATGGAACTCCTGGCCCTCCGCGGCGCCGGTCCACATGGAGGTGTAGGGGTTCATGCGCTCCCCCGTGGAGCTGCGCGGCAGAAGCTGCAGGAACACCTCCAGGTCGCGCCAGGTGGGCAGAACCTTCTCGATGCCGACCACGCTGATCAGGGTCCGCGGCAGGGTCAGGCACATGCGGCCGTTGCCCTCCGACTCCAGCACGACGAGCGTGCCGGTCTCCGCGATCAGGAAGTTGGCGCCCGAGACGCCGACCTTGGTGGACAGGAAGCGCTCGCGCAGATGCAGCCGGGCGGCGTCGGCGAGCGTCGCCGGCTCGTCGCCCAGCCCTTCGGGGGCGGGACGGCCCCACTCCCCCATGTGCTCGAGGAAGATCTCGCGGATCTCCGAGCGGTTGCGGTGGATGGCCGGCACCAGGATGTGCGAGGGCAGGTCGTCGCCGAGCTGGACGATGAGCTCGGCCAGGTCGGTCTCGTAGGCGGTGATGCCCTCGCGTTCCAGGGCCTCGTTGAGGCCGATCTCCTGCGTCGCCATGGACTTGACCTTCATGACCCGCGTCTCGCCGGTGGCCTTGATCAGGTCTGTGACGATGCGGTCGGCCTCGGCGGCGTCCGACGCCCAGTGGACGTGGCCGCCCGCCTTGACGACGGCCTCCTCGGCCTGGACCAGGTAGCGGTCGAGGTTGCGGAGCACGTCGTCCTTGATGGCGCGCCCGGCCTCGCGCAGTTCGTGCCAGTCGGGCAGCTCCGACACCACCGCGCCGCGCCTGGCCCGGATGGTGTGGGTGGCCTTGCGCAGGTTGAACCGGAGCTGGGAGTCCGCCAGCGCCTTCTCGGCGTTGCGGGGGAAGGAGGGCATCCCGAGAAAGGTGCCCTGCCCGGGGCCACTCATCGCGTGTCTCCTTCACAGGTGTGGAAGCACGGGGCTCCTTCGCGGGCGGACAGGACCGCTCCGCGTCCGGACGAGGCTCCCTCGCGGGCGGACAGGGGCCGCCTCACCGCTCGGCCTCGGTGCTCGCGAGGATCTCCGCCAGGTGCATGACCCGGACGCCGGAGCGCTGGCGGTTCAGCGTGCCGCCGATGTGCATCAGGCAGGAGTTGTCGGCCGCGCAGAGCACCTCGGCGCCGGTGGTCATGACGTTGGCCACCTTGTCGGCGCACATGGCCGAGGAGACGGCGGCGTTCTTGACCGCGAAGGTGCCGCCGAACCCGCAGCACTCCTCGGCCCCCGGCAGCGGGACCAGCTCAAGGCCCCGGACGTTGCGCAGCAGGGTGGCGGGGCGGTCGCCGACGCGCAGCCCGCGCAGCGAGTGGCACGTCGGGTGGTAGGTCACCCGGTGCGGGAAATAGGCGCCGACGTCGGTGACGCCGAGCACGTCCACCAGGAACTCCGACAGGTCGTGCACCTTGGGCGCCGTCTCGGCAACCGCCCGCGCGAACGGCGAACGCCCCGCGTGGGCGCTCGCGAACGCCGCCGGCCGCGTGGCGCCCATGCCCGCCGCCAGCTTCGGGTACTGCTCGCGCACCATGGCGGCGCACGACCCCGACGGCGTCACCACGGCGTCGTATCCGGCGAAGACGTCCAGGAAGTGCCGGGCCAGCCGGACGCCCTCGTCCCGGTAGCCGGTGTTGGCGTGCATCTGACCGCAGCACGTCTGGGCTTCGGGGAACTCCACCTCGCAACCGAGGCGGCGCAGCAGCGTCACGACCGCCTTGCCGGTGTCCGGGAAGAGCGTGTCGTTGACACACGTGATGAACAGTGCGACCCGCATCGCGGCCTTTCCTCAAGACGCTCCGGACCTACCCGGAACGAACGCGCCGGTGGACGCCCCTGGGACCGAGTATGGTCAGACCATACTCCAGGCGAGAGGGACGGTCACGTGGCGGACGGCACGCGACGCACGCGCGCGTTCGAGGAGGTGCTCCTCCAGGTCGAACGGCGCATCGCCGACGACGGCCTCAAGGTGGGAGACCGCCTGCCCGGCGAGCGGCAACTGGCCGAGCAGCTCCAGGTCAGCCGGTCCTCGGTCCGCGAGGCGATTCGCGTCCTGGAGACGCTGGGGGTGGTGTCCTCGCAGGTGGGCCGCGGCCCGGACGCCGGGGCGGTGCTCACCTCCCGGCCCGACAGCGCGCTGACCGACCTGCTGCGCCTGAGCCTCGGCCTGTCCAGCCTCTCGCTGCGCGAGGTCATCGACACCCGCCTGATGATCGAACGCTGGTCCGCCGAACACGCCGCGCGCGCCGCCCCCCTGCCGGAGCCCGCCGAGGCGCTGAGGGAGGCGATGCTGGCCATGGAGGCCGCCGCGAGCGCCGAGGACTTCGTGCGACACGACATCGCCTTCCACGTGGCCATCGCCGAGGCGTCGGGCAACCGGCTCATCGCCGCGGTGATGCGCGCGCTGCGCGGGGCGATGCGCAAGTACGCGATCGAAGCGGTCGACCGGCTCGGCGACACGCGCGTGCTGCGCGAGGACCACCGCCGCATCCACGACGCCATCGTCTCCGGCGACGCCGCCACCGCGGTCGACGCCGTGACCGCGCACCTGGCCCACGCCTACCCCGAGCTCTTCTAGGACGTCCGCCGGCCCACGATCATCTCCTTTCGGGCCGGCCGCCGGGTTCGGTGGCGCGTGTGCGTGTTCAGGTGAGCCGGCGTTCCTTCTGCTGCTGCATGAGCTCCTCGATGGCGGTGGGCAGGGTCGTCTCGAAGTCGATCAGTTTGGCCCAGGTCGGCTTCACCACGACCCGGACCATGCCGAGGTAGAGCGACTTCACGCCTTCCTCCCACTCGGCCCTTTGCTCTGGCGTCATCTCATAAGTGCCGTTCCACTGGAGGTACTCCTCCGGGATGCCGTCGACGACGTCCAGCTCCGCCCGGCCGCGGATGAGCAGGACCTTCGGTGGGTGCGACTCGGTGTCGACCGTCAGCGCGACCGCGGGATTGCGGCGCAACGCCGGGAGTTTCCGCGCGTTCGTCGCCGTGCACATGACGATCTCCACGCCGTTCCAGGTGAAGCCGATCGGGATCGACCGGGGCGTCCCGTCAAGCGCGATGAAGGCCAGCCTGGCCAGATCGCGGGCCAGCAGTTCCTGGCTGAGCGGGCGGTTCAGCACCTCGTCGATGGCGTGCTGGTCCATGGTCCGAGCTCCTCAGTCGTAATAGCGGCGGGCGCTGGACCCGACGCGGGTGATGTCGGTGCCGTAGATGTGCAGGCTGATGGCGATCTCGTCGCCGACGTTGCGGATGCGGTGGATGTCGCCGGGCGGTGCGAAGCCGCTGACCTCGCCGGGCGGGTTGTCCCGCGTGCCAACGGGGTTGAGCGCTTCGTCGAACAGTTCCTCGTGCTCGATGCCCGACAGCACGCCCACGACGCACCAGGTGATGTGGTCGTGGATCCGAGTGGTCTGCCCAGGGCGCCAGACCAGGCCGAGAATGGAGAACGCCCCGTCGGGCTCGGCGTGCAGCAGGTGGCCCGCGACCCGGTCGGGCCGGCCGAGACGCTGATCGGGCGTCAGGACCTCCGGGCCGGGCAGATGCGCCCGGAGCCGATCGGCGACCAGGTCCGCGGTGTCAGTCCAGCCGGCCCGCACGTCGATCGCCTGGCGCACGGCCACGACGAGATCGGTGAGCGTCGCCAGTGTGCGCGTCATCGCCGCGTCCTCCTTCGCAGAGCGGGTTCGTCCCACTCAGCGTCCCGCGCGCCGACTGATTCGTCTAATGACAAGGATTGAGCTAACTCATGCGTATTGTTTATGCATGCTGGACATCCTGCGGTTACGGGTCCTCGCGGCGATCGCCGCGCACGGCTCGGTCACCAAGGCCGCCAAGCACCTGAACTACTCCCAGCCCGCCGTCAGCCATCATCTGGCCAGGCTGGAGGCCGAGACCGGCGCCAAGCTCGTCCAGCGGGTCGGCCGGGGCATCCGGCTCACCCCCGAGGGCGAGCACTTGGCCCGCCGCGCCGCCGAGATCGTGGGCCGGGTCGACACCGCCGCCGCGGAACTGTCCGCGATGGTGGGCCTGCGCACCGGACGGGTCCGGGTAGCCGGCTTCCAGTCGGCGCTCGCCGCGCTGGTGCCGTACGCCGCGGGCACCCTGCGCCGCGAGCACCCCGGCATCGAACTGCGCCTGATCGAAGCCCACCCGCGCGTGGCATTCGATCTGCTGCGAGCCGGGCAGGTCGACGTCGCGGTCGTCTTCCGCTACGACGACACGACACCGGACGACATCCGCGCCACGCACCTCTTCGACGACCCGATGTACCTGCTCAGCCTCGAACCCGGCCAGACACTGGCGGGCAACCGCGACTCCGCCTGGATCGCGGGCTGCGAGAACTGCCGCCGCGAGTTCCTCGAGGCCTGCGATAGGGCGGGCTTCGTCCCGCCCATCGCCTACACCAGCGACGACATCATCGTCCAGCAGGCACTGGTCGCCGCGGGCATGGGCGTGACCACCATGCCGGGGCTGGCACTGCGCACTCACCGCGCGCCCGGAATCGAGGCCAGCGCCCTTCGCGACTTCCGGCGGCACGTCTACCTGGCCACCTATGGCGACCCGCCGGACCCGCCGGCGACCACCGCCTTGGTCAGCGCGCTGCACCACGCCGTCCAGCAGGTCCGGCCAGGCGAGCCGGCCCCACCCGCGTAGGGTTCCGCACTCGGCGCACCCCGGCCCCGCGGGCAGCCCTCGACCCTGTGGATAGAACGTGTTCTAATTGCGCGGGCGGACCTTGGAGGATGGGCATGAGCGGTGAGCTGAGGCTGGGGTTGAACCTGGGCTACTGGCAGCGGGACGCCGACGACGCCACCGAGGTCGTCCAGACGGCCGAGCGGCTCGGGTACGACTCGGTGTGGACCGCCGAGGCGTACGGGTCGGACGTGTTCACCCCGCTGGCCTGGTACGGCGCGCGCACCAGCACGATCAAGCTCGGCACGAGCGTGGCGCAGATGTCGGCGCGCGCCCCGGTCACCACGGCCATGACCGCCATGACGCTCGACCACCTCACCGGAGGCCGGCTGCTGCTCGGCATCGGGGCCTCGGGGCCGCAGGTGGTGGAGGGCTGGTACGGCGCCCCGTTCCCCAAGCCGCTCGCCCGCACCCGCGAGTACGTCGACATCATGCGCAAGGTGTGGCGCCGCGAGGAGCCGGTCACGAGCGACGGCCCGCACTATCCGCTCCCCTACCCCGGCGGCGCCGGGCTCGGCAAGCCGCTGAAGTCGATCACCCACCCGCTTCGGCGGGAGATCCCGATCTACCTCGGCGCGGAGGGGCCGAAGAACGTCGCGCTGGCCGCGGAGATCACCGACGGCTGGCTGCCACTGTTCACCTTCCCCGAGAAGATCGAGAGCATGTACGGCCCGTCACTGGCCGCCGCGCGACCGGGTTTCGACGTCGCCGCGATGGTCTACGTCATGATCACCGATGACGTCCAGGCCGCCCTGGACGGAGTGAAGATGATGCTCACGCTGTACATCGGGGGCATGGGCGCCAAGGCGCGCAACTTCCACGCCGACATCGTCGGCCGCATGGGCTTCGCCGACGCCGCCCACAAGATCCAGGAGTTGTACCTGGCCGGGCGCAAGGACGAGGCCTTCCGCGCCATCCCCGACGAACTGGCCGACGGCATCTCCCTGGTCGGCCCGCCCGGCCGCATCCGCGAGCGCCTCGCGCCGTGGCGCGCGAGCCCGGTGACCACCCTGCTGGCCATGGGCCCCCGCGACGAGCCGACCCTGCGCACCGTCCGCGACCTCGTGCTCGGCTGATCAGGCGGCGGCGCGGCACCGGGGCGGCGAGCACGAGCCGCGCCACCCCGATCCCGCCGAGGCGGCTTGGGGAAGGCCCCGGCGCCCGCGGGACGGGCGCCGGGGGTCGGGTCAGTTGAGCTGGGTGAACCTCCACTGCTGGTTGGTGCCGCTGTTACAGGTCCACTGGACGAGCTGGACGTCGTTCGCCGTGGAGGCGTTGGGAACGTCCAGGCACTTGCCGCCGTTCGCCGAGATCACCCGGTAAACGTTCGTCCCGACGGATTCCAGGCGCCATCTCTGGTTGGCGGCGCCCGAGCATGCCGACTGCTGGACCAGGGCGCCGTCGGCGGTGGAGGCGCTCGCGACCTGCATGCACTTACTGCTGTGCACGGCGGCCAGGGTGTAGGTCCCGCTTCCCGCGTCGGTCACCTTCCACTGCTGGTTGGTGCCTCCGCCGGCCGTCCACTGGATGACGGCGGCGCCGTCGGCGGTCGACTGTCCTCTGACGTCGGCGACCTTGCCGCTGTGCCCGGCGGTCAGCGTGTAGTTGCGCCCGCTCTGCGGGCCACCGGTGTTGCCGCCGCCCTGGCCGACGCCCTTGCCGTTGAAGGTGATCGAGTCGAGGTCGTAGGCGTTCGCCGTCGGCGCCCGGAACACCAGGTAGTAGTTATGGGTGCCACCGGGGTCGGTGACCGTCGCCGCCGTCAGGGACTGGTAGGTGTTCGAGCCGCCGGTGCTCGGCACCGAGCTGGAGGCGACGAGCGTCCCGGTCGGCGAGTCGGCGCGCAACTCGATCGATCCGCCCGTGTTGGACGCCGCCGAGACGCGGAAGGACACCGAGTCGATCCCGGACAGGTTCATCGGCGTGTAGGAGACCCAGTCGCCGCCCGAGATCTCGCCGACGCGCCTGCCGCCCTCGGCTCCGCTCTGGTCCACGACCTGGACGCCCGACGAGCCGGTGAAGAACTCGGCCTGCTTGTGCTTGGGCTGCAGCGTGATCCCTGTGCTGCCCTTCAGGCCGCTCTTGTCGGTGTACTCGGCCAGCAGCACGTAGTAGACGTTGGCGGCCTCGTCGTGCCCGGACGCGGTGGTCGTGATCGTTCCGGAGCAACCGGTGACCTGGCCGGTGTCGTGGCTGTGCGTGTCGTGCCCGAGCGCGGGGATCACCGTCACCTTCGAGCAGTCGATGGTGCCGTCCTCGGGATCGGTGACGGTCACGTTGTAGTTGACGGTGTCACCGAAGTTGATGAACCCGCCGTCCGGCGGAGCGCTGAAGGCGACCGTGGGACGGGTGTTGCCCACCCCGATGGTCAAGGTGATGGTGCCGGTCTTCCCGCCGGAGTCCCGTACGGTCAGCCTGGCGGTGTAGGTGCCGTTGGAGCTGTAGGTGTGGGACGGGTTCGCGCTGGTGGAGGTCGCGCCGTCCCCGAAGTCCCAGGCGTAGGTGATCGCGTCGCCATCCGGGTCCGACGAGCCGGCGGAGGAGAACGCGACGGTCAGCGGCGCGCTGCCGGTGTCCGGCGTGGCGCCGGCCTTGGCGATCGGGGAGCGGTTGCCGCCTCCGCCGCCGATGTAGTCGATCCGGTAGATGCCGTCGTCGGTGTTGGTGTGGCCGAAGCCGTTGCCCCAGTCGGCGTAGTACAGGGCCCCGTCCGGGCCGAACTTCATGTCGACCGGCGCGTGCAGGGAGAGCTGCGGGACGAAGGAGTTGATCTTCAGCAGGTTGCCTGAGGAGTCCAGCCGCAGTTCCTTGACGAAGTTGCGGCTCCACTCGTAGAAGAACGGCGTCTTGTCGAAGTACTCCGGGAACTTGCGGTCGGAGGAGCTGCTCGCGTCGTAGTGGTAGAACGGGCCGCCCATCGGGGCCGCGCCGCCGCAGCAGTTGATCTCGGGGAACTCCGCGGAGGCGTGGTAGTTGTACCAGATGGTGGCGGACTTGGCCGCGGGCAGGTTGGTCAGCCCGGTGTTGTTGGGCGAGTTGTTGACCGGCGCCGAGCAGTTGAACTTCGAGCCGGAGGTGTTGGTGGAGAAGTTGAAGTCGTTGAACGGGATGTTGTTGCCGACGCAGTAGGGCCAGCCGTAGTTGCCCGGCTCCTTGATCAGGTTCCACTCGACGGTGCCCTCGGGACCCCGGTTGGAGTTCGCGGACCCGGCGTCGGGACCGTAGTCGGCCGCCGAGATCCAGCCGGTCTCCTTGTCGACCGAGAAGCGGAACGCGTTGCGGAAGCCCATCGCGTAGATCTCGGGACGCGTCTTGGCGGTCCCGGGCGCGAAGAGGTTGCCGCTCGGGACGGTGTAGGTGCCGTCGGACTCGGGGTGGATGCGCAGGATCTTGCCGCGCAGGTCGTTGGTGTTGGCCGCGGACCGCTGGGCGTCGTAGTGCTCGCGCCCGGACCGCTCGTCGATCGGGGCGTACCCGCTGGAGCCGTTGGGGTTGGTGTCGTCCCCGGGTGCGATGTAGAGGTTGCCGTTCGGGCCGAACGCCATGTAGCCGCCGGTGTGGCCGGGCTCGTCGACGTTGCGGTACGCGGGAACCTCGATGATCTTCTTCTCGCTGGACAGGTCGAGCGTGGTGCCGTTGATCGTGAACCGGGACACCCGGTTCACCTCGCCGCCGTTGCTGGGCGAGTAGTTGAGGTAGACCCAGCGGTTGGTGGCGAAGTTCGGGTCGAGCGCCAGGCCGATGCCGCCGTCCTCGCCGCCGTCGTACACCGACAGGGTGCCGATCGTGCGGGGGGAGCCGCCGGGGGCGATCATGTTGACCTTGCCCGACCGGGAGATGTAGTAGAGCGTGCCGTCGGCGGCCACGTCCAGCTCCATGGGCTGGTCGGGCGCGCCGTCCAGGGTGACCTTCTGGAACCGGGTCGAGACCGTGCCGCCGCAGTCGCCGGGTTCGTAGCCCGCCGCCCACTTGACCCCGCCGAGCAGGTGCTGCTTGAACAACGTCTCGGAGTAGGAGGAGGCGTTGTGGCCCATCGCGGTGGCCCACACCCGGCCGCCCTCAGGGTTGTGACACCAGGAGATGGGGTGGTCGGCGCCCATCTTGTTCGCACCGGCGTCGTAGGTCGTCTCGTCCGCGGTGACCAGCACGTGGACGCTGCCGCGCATGTTCTTGTCGAAGTTGTACCACTCTTCGGTGCGCGTCCACCGGTCCGGCAGCCCCACGGTCGACGGGTGCACCTTGTCGGCGACCTTGGCCGTGCCCTGCACGATGGAGGAGTGCTGGGTCATGTGGGCGCCGCCCAGCACGACCTGGTCCCACCAGGGGAACTGCGACTCGATGTTCTGGTCGACGGCGTTGTGGATCGCGACGATGCCGTGGCCACTGCGCACGTACGCCTGCGCGGCCGCGCGCTGCGAATCGTTGTCCCAGACCATGCCGGAGGTCTGGAGCATGATGACCGCGTCGTAGTTGTTCAGGTTGGTCGTGTTGAAGACGCTGGAGTCTTCGCTCCGGTCGAGCTGGAAGTTGTTGGCGGCGGCGAGTTGCTGGAACATCGTGATGCCGGCGCTGATCGAGTCGTGCCGGTAGGCGCCGGACGCCGTCTTGCTGAACAGCAGCACCCTGTACAGGGGCGCCGCCGCGTTGGCCGCCGGCACCGCGCCGAACGGCAGCATCAGCAGCACGGCGGTCAGGATGAGGAGCAGGCGTGGTCTTCGCATTCGGGATCTCCAGGGGACGGACGACGCCGGCTCTCGGCCGGCGCCGCGGAGGAGGAGCGGGATTTCGATGACGGGGGTGGTCACCTCCAGAGGGTGCGCAGGAAGGACAGTCCCTCGGTGGCGAGGGCGTCCTGGGTCGGGGCGAGCGGGCGCCAGATGGACGCGGCGGTGGCGATGGTCGTGTTGTCGGCGGTGAAGGACTCGATCACCAGCGGACCGGCGTAGCCCGCGTCGCGAACGGCGGCGGCGAAGCCGGGCCAGTCGAAGTGGTCGGCGCCCGGGGCGCCGCGGTCGGTCCCGCACACCTGGATGTGCGCGATCCGGTCGCCTGCCAGCCGTACCGCCCGCGCCGGGTCCTTCTCCTCGATGTTCATGTGGTAGGTGTCCAGGGCGAGGCCGCAGTCGTCCGGGAGGGCTTCGAGGGCCTGCTCGACGGTGTTCAGCAGGCTGGTCTCGTACCGGTTGAGCGGTTCGACGCCGATCCGGACCCCGCACTCGCCCGCGTGGGCGAGCACGGGCTTGAGATTCTCCCCGAGTTCGGCGTAGACGGCGCGGCGCTCGTCCGGGCTCATCGGCCAGACCCGGCCGACGGAGGCGTAGGCGGGCCCGCTCACCGCGGGCGCGCCCACGGCCACCGCGACGTCCACGCAGTGCCGCAGATAGTCCTGGGTCTCCCCGATGGTCCAGCTCGGCGCACTGACCAGTTCGCGCCCTATAGGCATCGTGAGCACGACCGACGCGCCCAGCCCGAGCTCGGCCAGCAGGTCCGCCGCCCTGCGGGGGTCCCATTCGCCCGGCCGCTCGACCGGCAGCTCGATGACGTCGAACCCCCACTCCGCGATGCGCGGCGCCAGGGCGGCCAAGGAGTCGTCGGTGAGCGGCGAGACCCATACCCAGGTGTTGACGCCGATCAAGGCTTGCCACCCCACTTCTCGGGGTAGCCGGGCAGGTCCTCGCAGCCGCACAGCGCGTAGTGCAGCGGCGGCATGCCCGGCTTGAGGTAGGTGGCGAGGTTCTCCTGGGTGACCGTCGGCTGGGGCAGGTTCCACACCTTCGGCACCTGCTCGCCCTTGAGGATCTTGAGCGCGGCGATCACCGGAGTTCGCCACTGGTAGGTCGGGTAGGTCGGGGCGATCGCGGTCAGCTTCGCGTCGCTCCACTTCTGCAGGAAGTCCTCCTGGTCCTCGCCGTTGATCGGCGGCACGGGCTGCCCCGCGTCCTCGAAGGCCTCGACCGCCGCGACGGCGGTGGCGCCCGCGTCCATCCAGACGCCGTCGATCTTGCCGTGCCGCTGGATGTAGTCGCCGACGATGCTCTTGGTCTTGGCGGCGTCGCCGTCGGTGAACTCCACCCCGACGACGTCGAGGTCGCTCTTGTCGAAGGCGATCTTCGCCGCCGACCAGCGGGTCTCCAGGACGTCCACACCGGGAAGGATGCGCAGGGCGAGGATCTTCCCGCCGGCGGGCACCTTGCCGACGAGGAACTCGGCGGCCTCGGCGCCGAAGGCGTAGCCGCCGATCGGCTTGATGAAGGTGACCGGGCAGTCGGTCTGCACTCCCCGGTCGAACACGATCACGGGCAGCTTCGGACACGCCCCGGAGACCGCGGGGGTCAGCGTCGCGGTGGTGTTCGGGGAGATGATCAGCGCGTCGCAGCCCTTGCCCTGCAGCTCGGCGATGTCGGAGATCTGTTTGTCGTCCTTGCCCTCGGCGTCGAGCATGGTGAACTTCTTGATCTCCTTGTGCAGGCCCACCTCCGCCTGCATGGTCTTCAACCCGACCTGCCGCCACGGGTTGTTGACCGCGGCGTTGGAGAAGCACAGGTGATAGGGCCCGTCCTTCTTGTGCTCGGCGGTGTCGACCAACTGGGGGTCGATGCTCTGCTCCCACGGCTTGCCGTCCGGGCCGGCCGGCTGGGCCGACCTCATCGCCATCTGGGCGTCGTAGTCGCCCTGCACGAAGAACTTCGACTGCTCTCCGGTGTTCGAGCCGGACGACGGCGCCGCCGAGGCCGCGGCCGTCGTCGGCGCGGCGGAGGCGGTGGGCCTGTCGGTGGTGCAGGCGGCCATCGACGCCACCAGTCCGGCCAGCGCCACGCCGGCGAGGGCTTGCCGCGAGGAATATCGCAAGGTCGTTCCTTTCGATCGGTATCGGGTCAGGTCGCCGCGGCTCTTCTGCGCGGGAGGCTCACGGCTCCCAGCGCCACCGCGGCGATGATGATGACCCCCTGCACGGCCGGCTCCAGTGCCCCCGAGATGCCGTACAGATTGAGCAGGGTGAACAGCGCCTCCAGGGTGAAGGCGCCCGCCATCGCGGCGACCACGGAGCCGCGGCCGCCACCGAGGGCCACGCCGCCGAGCACCACCGCGGTGATGGCCTGGAATTCGAGACCGGCGCCGACCTGCGCGGAGACGCCGGCGAAACCGCCGAGCAGGATCGCCGCGACCGCCGCGGAGAGCCCGGAGATCATGAACGCCACCGTGCGGACCCGCGCGACCCGGACACCGGACAGGGCCGCGGCCCGGTCGTTGTCGCCGGCCGCGACCAGCGTGCGGCCGAAGTCGGCGCGCATGACCAGCATCGCCACGGCCCCGGCCACCACGAGGATCAGCACCGACCAGGGCACCGGGCCGAGGCTCCCGCGGCCGAGTTCGCGGAACTGCGAGGACAGGGCGCCGCGGGGCGCTCCGCCCGTCCACAGGAAGACGGCCCCGGACAGGATCAGCAGCATGCCGAGGGTGGTGATGAACGACGGCACCCGCAGCAGGGTGGTGACGACTCCGTTGACCAGCCCGGCCAGCAGCCCCAGGGCGATCAGCAGGGCCAGCACGGGCCAGGTCGCCTCCGCCGAGCCGTCGATGAGCCGGGCGGCGATCACCACCTCGGCGGTGACCAGCGAGCCGACGGACAGGTCGTACTCGCCGGACACGATCACGAAGTACTGCCCGGCCGCGAGGATCACCAGCGGCGCGGCGCGCTTGACGAAGGCGAGGAAGGCGGGCGGCTCCAGGAAGTACGGGTTGATGACCGCGATGGCCACCAGCAGCCCGGCCAGCACGACGAAGATCGGCAGCGCTCGCCTCATGCCGTACGCCTCCCGCGCGCGTAGATCGCCAGGGCGGCCACCAGGACCACGCCGCGCACGACGTCCTTGGCGAAGGAGTTGATCTCAAGCTGGTTGAAGACGCTGTCGAGGACGGCGAGGAGCAGGACTCCGCCGACGGTGCCGGCCACCCCGCCGCGGCCACCGGCCAGCGCCGTCCCGCCGAGCACGACCGCGGCGATCGACTCCAGGTCGTAACCGCCGTCGGTGCCCACCGTCGGAGCGCCCGCCCCGAGCCTGGAGGCGAGCAGCAGCCCGGCGATCCCGGCGCAGAGCGAGCACAGCACGTGGGCGACGACCACGACCCGCCCGGTCCGCACGCCCGAGAGCCGCGCGACCTCGGCGTCCCCGCCGACGGCGTAGATCCGGTGGCCCAGGCGCGTCCTGCTCAGCAGGAACCACACCGCCGCCGCCACGGCGGCCCACAGCAGCGCCGACACCGGCAGCGGGCCGATGCGGTCGTACCCGAGATGCTGGAAGGAGGGCGGCACGCTCCCGGCCGGCCCGTCGTACCGCCAGTCCAGCACTCCTCTGATGATCAGCGCGACCCCGAGTGTGGCGATGAAGGGGTGCACCTTGAGCCGGGTGACCACCAGTCCGTTCACCAGCCCGACCGTCGCGCTCACCGCGAGCGCCGCGGCGACCGCGGGCACCACCCCGGCGTCCCCGCCTGCCATGATCTCGGCCGCCACCAGGGAGGTCAGGCTGATCAGGTAGGCCACCGACAGGTCCAGGCTTCCGGTCAGGATCGCGACTGTCTGCCCCACGGCGACGATTCCCAGCGCCGCCGACCGCTGCTGGATCCCGACGACGTTCTCAAGGCCCAGGAACCCGCCGCCGTCCAGTTCGAACAGCACCCAGCCCAGCGCGATGAGCAGGACCAGGGCCAGGTACACCGCGCGCGCGGGCCGATCGGCCGACATCCACCCGAGATGGGCCACGCGAGCGGAGACCCGCCGCGGTTTGACGTGCTCGGTCATGACGCGGCCGCCAGGCGCATGACGTCCTCCTCTGACGGGCCGGCCGGCAGCACACCGGTGACGCGGCCTTCGCGGAGCACCACGATGCGGTCGCTCATGCCGATGAGCTCGGGAAGCTCGGAGGAGATCATGAGGATCGCCATGCCACCGCGTGCCAGTTCGCGCATCAGGTCGTGGATGGCGGCCTTGGCTCCGACGTCGACGCCACGGGTGGGTTCGTCGAACAGCAGAACGCGCGGCGCGACCGCCATCCACTTGGCCAGCACGACCTTCTGCTGGTTTCCTCCGGACAGCAACCGGACCTCCTGCGCGGGCCGGGGTGGTCGGAGCCCCACGCGCTCCAGCAAACGGTCCACTCCCTCCGGGCGCCGCCCGGTGGCCCGGGCGACCAGCAGGGCGTTGTCGCGCACCTGCTGGTCCAGGAGCAGCCCCTCGGCCTTGCGGTCCTCGGTGACCAGGCCGATTCCGGCCGCGATGCCCTCGCGGGGCGTCCGGGGACGGCATGGGCTCATCTCGCCGGTGGTGAAGGGCTCGGCGCCGAACAGCGCCTTGGCGAGTTCGGTGCGGCCCGAGCCCTGCAGTCCGCCCAGCCCGACGATCTCGCCCGCCCGAAGGTCGAGGTCGATGCCGCGCAGCTTGGCGTTGCCGCCGCCGCGCACGCGCAGCACCACCTCCCCGGGCGGCTGCGCGGCCCGGGGCGGGAAATAGGAGTCCAGCTCCCGTCCGACCATCAGACCGACCAGCGCGGCGGTGGTCAGCGTGGACGCGGCGGCGGTGGTGACCCGGACGCCGTCCTTGAGCACCGTGATGCGGTCCGCGAGCTCGAAGATCTCGCGCAGCCGGTGCGAGATGTACAGGACCGCGATCCCGCGCCCGGTGAGCCGCCGCACCAGGGTGTAGAGCAACTCGACCTCGTGGTCGGCCAGGGCGGCGGTCGGCTCGTCCATCACCACGATGCGCGCGTTCAGCGACAGCGCCTTGGCGATCTCGACGACCTGCTGCTGCGCGACCGACAGCCGCCGGACGAGATCGCGCGGGCCGAAGGACTCCTCACCGAGCGAGCGCAGCAGCTCACCGGTCGCCGACTCCATCGCGGCCCGGTCGACCAGCCCCCACCGGCCCGGTTCCCGGCCCAGGAACACGTTCTCGGCGACCGTCCGCTCCGGCAGCAGAGTGAACTCCTGATGGATGATCGCCACCCCGGACCGCTGCGCCTCGACCGGATGCCCGAACGCCACCCGCCGGCCGTCGATCTCGATCGTCCCCTCGTCCGGGGTGTGCACCCCTGCGAGGATCTTCATGAGCGTGGACTTGCCGGCGCCGTTCTCCCCCACTACGGCGTGCACCTGTCCGGCGGCCGCTTCCAGGTCCACGTCCCGCAGGACGCGGACGCCCAGGAAGCTCTTGCCGATGCCGGTCATCTTCAGCACGCGACCCGCCCTGCGGGGCATGCGCCGGCGCCGGCCGGGGCGGGAACGGCGCGCGGTGTCACGGCGGTGAGCCCGGCCATGACGAGTCTGCGTACCGCGTGTGGCGCGGCTTCGCGCATGGGCGCTCCTAACGAGGATGCGGGGGTGGGCGGATGACCAGGGCGACGGCCGTGGTGGTGGCGGTCGGCCGGCGCCATCGTGGCGAAGGTCGCACGTCGCGGCGTGGAGGTCCTTCGGGCGGATCTTTGTGCGGATGCGGGTATGGGTGTGGGGCGCGGGTGCGGCGTGTCCTGTGCGGATGCGGGTATGGGTGCGGCGTGGCCGGCGTCCGGCGCGGTCTGCCGGGCGATCCGGCAGGCGTCGCGCCGGAACCTGCGCGCACAGGTCGGGAGCCGCCGGTCCCGGCGGTCTCCACCTGTGGTGTGCGGGGCCCTACCTGGCTGCCACGCGGCCGGACGGGCGCACCCCTCCACCGGCTGCGATGAAGGCGGCGGACAGGGCACTCTCCGTCCGGCCCGGCAGGGTGGCCGGGGTCAGGTGTTCCGCGACCACCGTGCGCGACCGGGTGTAGCCGGTGCGTCCCTCCGGGGGTCGCCTCGTCCGCGAAGCTTGTTCCGATCGGTCACGTGCTTCTCCAGGTTGGCATGGCCTCGCGAGGCATGACATGGGATGTCTCCGAAGCCGGCAATGGAAGCCGACGTGGCCGACCACGTTGTGAAGGAGCCGTGAGGCGCCTCCACACCCGCCGAGATGTGGCCCAGCCGTACAAGTCCTCGAAGGATGTGTGACCCGAGGTCTTGGCTACCAATTACGTTGGATCGCCTCGGGCGCGTCAAGACCTTAGGCATGCCTATTTTCCGGGATCGGCGGTCCGGCCTCCGGTGCGGCCGGCGTCATTTCGCTGCTCACCAGCCCGAACGGCCGCGAGTGGCACCCTGGACACCTACTGTCTCGATCCCGCTCCGCCGAAATGATTCATACACATGAGATGGGATGTCTTGGGCTCGTCCAGGGTCGTCGACGCCGCGGACCGTCCTCATCACACCCGCCGACCCGCAAGGCGCATGAATGTTTCATTCCTCGCGCACTCCGAGGCGGGCGAGCGTCGCTGACGAGGTACCGGTTGGCGCCTCAGGCAGGTGCAGGGAACCGACCGGAGGCTTGACAGGTGCCGTGCGGCCATGTGTGCTCTCTGGACCTGGCGTCACATCCAACCGCCGATGGAGAAACGCCGGGCTTTTCCGACAGTAGCCATCATCGACACCATGGCCGCGCCCGTCTTCGGGTACGCGGCGAGGCCGGTCCGGTCGCGCCCGTACTCGAATCGGTTCGACGGCCATTGCCGAGGGCGCTTCGGGAGCGGCCACTCGATGCGCCCGTTCCCGCGGCGATCCTCCCTCGGGGCGTGCCGGTTCCCGTCGGCTTCTCCGGGGCGCGGTAACGCCTCCTCCACCTCGTCAAGGATTCGACGACGAGGCCCTGCACCGGATCGCGCAGGTCTGAGCACCGGGAGGGAGGGCGGCCAGCCCCGGTACGCCCTCCCCCTCCGGTGCTCGCGGGTACGGTGGCCATTCTCGAAGAGTGCGCCCCACTCCTCTCACCGCACCCGGGCTTGTCACCCGTGAATCACACCTTCAACGGTAAGCGTCCGGGCGCAGATTTGCAACTATTCCTACTAGCTTTACATGGTTCAGCCCGCGCCTCCCCGCAAGCCATCCGCGAGTCGGCGGACCGGCCGACAAGCATCGGGCAAGTGATCCACGGCATCGTGGGAAGCGTCCTAGGAAGGCCGCGGCGACGGTGTGGAGACAGCAGCCATGAGCGGTACGGTGCTCGTCCTCACCGAGGACGGCGACCCCCAGGCGCGGCACGTCGCCCGCGCCCTCGCCGGACGGGGAGCCGACACACTGGTCCTGGTGCCGGAATGGTTCCCCGGCTCCGCGCGGCTGTCGGTGACCCTCGACCCGTCGGGATCGGCCCGGCGCACACTGGTCACCGGAGACCGGCGCCTCGACCTCGACCGGCTCACCTCCGTCTGGTTCCGGCGCCCCGGCCCTCCGGCCGGGGCCGGTTCCGTCGAAAGCGCCGTCCAGCAGAACGGGTTCGCCTCGGACGTGTGGGACACCCTGGCCTGCCCCGCCGTCCCGGCGTCCCGTGCGGTGATCCAGCGGGCCCAGCGCAAGCTCTACCAGCTCTCGGTGGCCGGCCGGCTCGGCTTCGAGCTGCCCTCCACGCTGATCAGCACCGACCACGACGAACTGCTCGACTTCTACCTCGCCCACCAGGGGCAGATCGTCACCCGGGTGCTCGACCGGCCGTGGGCCATCCCCGAGCGCAACCCGTCAGAGGACGAGGTCATCACGCTCTCCGACCCGCACGGGACGGGCCCGTTCCCGCTGGTGGCCCAGGCGCACGTGCTGCGCCGGCTGGCCCTGCGGGTGGTCGTCACCGGCGCGCGGCTGTTCGCCGCCGAGATCCACTCGCCCAGGAGCACGCGGCGGCTGCGCCCGCACCGGCTGCCCGAGGACGTGCACCGGCGCTGCCTGCGCCTCATGCGGCACCTCGGGCTGTCGTTCGGGACGATCGACCTGACCCTGACCCCCGAGGGCCGCTACGTCTTCCTGGAGGTCAACCCCGGGGGAGGCTTCCTGCTGATCGAGCAGATCACCGCCATGCCCATCACCGAAGCCCTCTGCGACCTCCTGCTCACCCCGCCGGCGCCGGAACAGGCATGAATCCCTTTTCATCGTCCGGACCGGCGGGGACCCGCCGATCCGGACGCGAGGGTCAGAGGCGGAGGAAGGCGAGGTCCACGGCGTCGGCCATGGCTTGGGCGCCCGCGTCGTTGGGGTGCAGGTGGTCGCCGCTGTCGAGGTCGGGGCGGATGGCGTCCGGCTCGCTGGGGTCGGCCACGGCGTGCGCGTAGTCCACGACCGCGTCGAAGATCCCGGAGGTGCGGATCCAGTCGTTGACCGCTCTGCGCACGACCTGGCCCTCCGGGGTGTCCACACCCGGGTAGATCGTGCCCAGGTACGGTCCCATGGTCCCGCCGATGACGGTCAGGCCCGCGTCGCGGGCCCGCCGGGCCAGCTCGGCGAAACCGGCCGTGAGATCGTCGGCGGACGGCGGCCGGTCGCCGTTCGCGGAGCCGAGGCCGATGTCGTTCAGCCCGAAGTGCAGCAGGACGTGGGTCGCGCCCGGCACCGACAGGACGTCCCGGTCGAAGCGCGCGAGCCCGTGCAGGCCCACCTCGTCGGTCAGCAGGCGGTTGCCGCCGAGCCCCTGGTTCACCACCCAGCCGCGCTCCAGCCGGGCGTTGAGGAGGTTGGGGAAGCGGCGGTTGGCGCCGTGGGTGGTGCCGGCCCCCTCGAACCAGGAGTCCCCGAAGGCCACGGCCACGGCGGTCCCCTCGGGGGCCAGGACGTCCACGCCGGTGATGAAGAAGCGGGAGTCGACCTCCTCGGCGGCCGGAAGCGAGGACGCCGACACCGCGTCGCCCTCGGCCACGTAGCCGGTCTCCAGCGGGGTGTGGGAGTAGGTCGCCGGGCCGGTCTCCTCCGGCAGGTACAGGCTCACAACCAGGTCGGTCCCCGCGCTGACGGCCAGAGGCACGGTGTCGGAGGTCACCTCGGCGCCGGGGGCGAGGGTCAGTTCGGCGGCGCCGCCGAACGTGAGCGGCGCGTCGGTGCCGGGAAGGATCTCGTCACCGGACTTCCGTAAGGCCACCCGGGCGGCGGCCACCACGAGCGGCCGGTCGCCGAAGCGGTTGGTGAGCAGCACGCGAAGCGCCTCTCCCCCGCCGTCGAGGTGGAGGATCTGCCGGAGGGTCTGGCCGGCGAAGCCGCGGGGCTCCTTGAAGCTGAAGCTTTCACCCGGGCTGAGAACGGCTGAGCGGAACGCGGCGGTCCAAGTCGTCGTCATGGCGGTCCAGAACACCCGCGCGTACCACCCTGTTCCCGATATAGGCGGCAGATGACTTCCTCAGCTGATCCTCCCGGCATATTCTCCAGCGATACCCGCCCGGGAAGCGGCTCAGAGGAGGAACACGATGTCACGGCGTTCCGGAGCAGTGAAATGGTCGCTATGCGCACTCGGGCTGACGCTCCTGGCTCAGGGGCAACCCGCTTCGGCCGCCGCGAACGAGCCCGTACGCCCGGCCGGCGGCACGGCCGCCGCCACCGGCACGACTGCGAACCGGGCGGCCGATTTCACGGTCTTCGCCTTCAGCCAATCCGACGTGGAGCAGGAAGACCCGCAGGTGTACAAGCTGGTCCCGGACGTCAACATCAGGGCCATCGGGAAATGATCCACCAACGGTGATGAGCCGGCCGACTACAACTTCGGCCAGATCAGGCGTTACCACGACAAGGGCATCACGTTCATGGGCAGCGGGACGTCCAGCGTCATCTTCCCGCAGGACTTCCCCAGTGCCGAAGTGTTCGACGACATGTCGACGCGTGACGCGAACGGCGATCCGGTCCCCCACGACGAGTTCGGGTTCCCCGAGCCCGCACGCCGGGGCAACCTGTTCAACCCGAAATATCGCCGGTACCTGCTGGACTGGGCCGAGATCCAGGTCGACGGCGGCGTGGACGGGGTCACCTTCGACGAGGTGAACGCCGGGTTCAGCGGCGGGCAGAAGTACGGCTTCAATGGCAACGAGGGATTCGACGACTACGCCATCGCCGACTTCACCCGATACCTGCTGAACAAGTACCCCGCTTTCACGGCCGCCGACTGGAAGGGCCGTTTCGGGATGACCGACGGCAACGTTCCAAGGCGCGACGTCCCCGCCGGAGACCTGACGCACAACTTCAACTACCGCACCTACCTCAAGGCGAACGGCTGGAACGCAGACCCCCTCGCCTCCGCCAATCCGCTGGCCGGCGAGTGGGGGCGGGTGACCGCCAACCGGATGTACGCCGAGGACACCTCGTTCACCGGGACCTACCTGCGGCGCTACTGGAAGCAGATGGTGGACGAGCTGCGCGCCTACGCGCTGCGGACGGCGCACCGCCGGATCCTGATCTCCTCCAACGGGCTCCTGCCGTATGTGGACTTCAACAGCGTCGGGATGTATCCCTGGAATCCTGACGAGCAGACGCCCGACTACCGGGGCGCCGACTACGTCCCGGTCATCGGCGGCCACCTGAACGGCGCCAAGTCGCTGCAGGCCAACTACCGGTACCTGAAGGACCAGAGCCGCCGGATCGCCGGCGACGTCCCGGTGACCGTCTTCATCGACTGGCCGAACGACATGATGACCAACTACCTGAACCTGCCGCTCGCCGAGAAGCAGGACTACTGGAAGATTTTCGGCGCCGAGGCCTACGCCAACGGCATCTTCCCGGCCTTCCACCTGAAGGACACGGTCGGCAGCCCGACCGCCGAACAGTACGGCATGCTCGACTTCTTCCGGACCTACACCCGGTTCTACAAGGATCACCGGTCGCTCTTCCAGCGCAACGACATCGGGGCGCAGGCCGTGACCGTCGGGACGGCAGGCGTGTCGGCGAGCCTGCTCCAGCAGCGCGGCACCGGAGCACGGTCCATCCACCTCGTCAACCACAACTACGCCCTGGGCATCGTCCCGCAGAGCCAACTCAGCGTGCAGACGCGGCTCCCGCAGTGCCCGCGAAAGGTCTCCCTGATCTCCCCCGACTTCGCCGGATCGAAGACCCCCGCCTCCTCCTGCCACCAGGGCCAACTGACCATCACCGTCGACCGCCTCGACCACTACGACATCCTCACCCTGAGCTGAGGCACCAGGATCACGTCAGGAGCGTGCCCTGGGCTGTGGCGAGGATGCCGAGGGAGCGGAGTTCCTCGTCGAGGGTGCGGACGTGCTTGTTCCCCGCCCAGGGCTGGAGGCGGGCGCGAGCCTGTCGTACGGAGTCGGCGAGCCGGGTCGAGCTGTGCCTGACGGTGGTCCGCGCCGCGCCACGGATCTTGTCGACCGCGCCGGGGATCTCCCGTTTCCGGGTGAGCGCCTCGGCGTAGTGGAGCAGGGCATGCCCGCGCGCGAGGCTGAGGGTCGTCGGCGCCGCCAGTGTGCGAAGGACGGACCCGATCGCTTCATCGGGCCGCCCCCAGTGGAGTTGGCAATCGGCGGTGCTGGCCTGCACTTGGCCGACCGTCCACCAGTACAGATAGGCGGGGTCGGCCTCGGTTCTCGGCTGCTCGACCATGCCGCTCGCATAGGCCAGCGCTCGCTCACTCTCGTTCGTCTCGCCACGGCGAGCCAGCACTCGGGCGAGTTCCATCGCGTGAACTGAGCGCATCAGATTGCTGGGGCTGTGCCGCGCCCAACCTTGGGCGGCGTAGACGTGGTCGAGCGCCTGCCCTATCTGGCCTCGATAGACGGCCACGTAACTGAGGCAGGTGTGCAGGTAGGCGATCATCGTGCCGTCGCGGATCTCGTGGGCGGCGGTGAGCCCCTCCTGATAGCGCAGACGTGCGCCTTCGTGATCCATCAGGTCGTGGTGGAGCCAACCGGCGAATTGACTGAGCTCGGCGTAGGCGTAGGTGAGGCGGTCACGCAGGTCCGGGAGCAAAGTAGTGCGGCTCAGCAGGTCGGTGACGAGGCGGCGTTGGCCGTCGACGATGGGCAGGACGGTCTGCGGGCCGAAGTCGTCGTCCAGGCGGCGGCATCGGGCGGTGAGCTTCTCGATCACCTCCACGGTCGCGGCGTCCACGCGGGCGGAGGCGCGGACGGCCGCGGCCAGACGGTCCTTCTCCGGCGGGGACAGATGGCGGAGCAGGATCACAGCGGGGGCTCCGCCGAGCGCCAGGGCCAGCTCGAACAGCAGATCGCGGCGCTTCACATCGGCCTCCTCGGCTCCGAGGGCACGCAGCAGCGAGGCGCAGTCCTGCGGCGTGGGGACAGGAACCGTGTCGCGTGCCGCTTCCAGACTCATGGTGACATGACAGGGAATCGGGCTCGGGACGCGAGAAGGCCGCTGTGCCGGGAGGTGCCGGTGGTCCGTCCGGTCGATGAGCTGCCGGTCGCGGACGCTGTAGGAGGCGTACACCTCGTCGGTGATCAGGTGGCGGGCGGCGGTCCGGTAGACCTGCGCGAACAGCGCCACCGTACGCGCGGTCGGCCGCTTGCCGCGCCTGGGCCAGTGCTCGAAGTCGTACAGCCGTGACTCCCGCAGCGCGGCGGTGCCGGCGGGGTCGAGGTCGTTGTACAGCGCCACGGCCTCGGCGGCGGTGCGCCCGTGGGCGTACCGGTACAGGCGAAGCGGGCTCACATCGTGGTACACCGAGAACAGGTCGGCGATCTGCTCGAAACCGTAGCCCTTGGCCCGCAACGCCTCACTGCGCCGCCGGCATTCGAGCAAGGTGTGGACGGCTTCACCTGACATC
Source organism: Sphaerisporangium sp. NPDC004334 (assembly GCF_053602655.1). Taxonomy (NCBI): domain Bacteria; kingdom Bacillati; phylum Actinomycetota; class Actinomycetes; order Streptosporangiales; family Streptosporangiaceae; genus Sphaerisporangium; species Sphaerisporangium sp. NPDC004334. Next base: position 40,371 of record NZ_JBSGDZ010000024.1, on the reverse strand, counting down.
ACGCAACGCCTCCCCGGGTACGACGCGGTAGAGGAAATCTTACACACACCGTGCCCATTCGATTACCTTGAGCGACGGAGATTGTGATGCTGGCCGTCGCCCCCGAGAGGCGGCGATCCGGGCGATCATCTTCGTCCGGGCAGTTCACCGGCCCGTCGCAGGAGAGTGGTCCGGCCGGGCGAGGCGGGGATCAGCGAGCCGCGTGGCACCGGCCATGGTTCTGGCTTGTGCACCCGCCCTTCGATTCCCGTGACGAGGAGGCCCGCGTGGCCGCCGATCCGGTCACGCTCCTCGACCTGCTCGCGGACGGCCATCCGTCTGCGATGGCACTCCCCGAACCGCTCGCGGACGGCCATCCGTCACGGTCGGAACCGATCACCGAGGCCGTGCGGCTCGGCCCCGAGGTCCTCATCTGGCGGCGCGCCTTCTCCGCCAGGCCGGATCAGGCGGCCGAGGCCAGGAGGTTCGTCCGCTTTCTTCTCGGCAGCACCGTCTTCGCCGACGACGCCGAGTTGATCGTCGGCGAGCTGGCGGGCAACGCGATCCGCCACACCCGCAGCGGGCCGCCCGGCGGCCACTTCACTGTGGAGATCACGCTGACCTCCGCCCGCCACGAGGCTCTCACCGCTCCGGCATCGGCGGTCAGCGTCCTGGTCACCGTGTACGACCTCGGCGGTGGCGGCGTCCCCCGGTTCAGCGACGACCGGCACGGCTCGTACGAGGAGAACGGACGCGGCCTGGCGATCGTGACCGCGCTCGCCGCCCGCGTCGGCTACCAGGGCACCCCCACCGGCGGCCACCGAGTATGGGCCTACCTCACCGCCCCGGCCCTCCGACCAGGTCGATGATCCGTCGCGCCGCTTCCATGCACAGATGAACAAAAGTTATACAGAGATCGCCAATAACTTCCTGGCCTGTTCCCGGCATGCTCATACAACAAGGGCACCGACACCAGCGGCTGCCGGCGGGATATTCCTCGAAGGCCGCGGCCCACGGTTTTTGTGACATCACTCAGCATCCCACTGTCACCCGTACGACTGCCCTGCACGCCAGAAAATCGAAAGAAGAAGGGAAAGGTCATCCAATGAGCACTGTTTCGCGCACAATGAAAGCCCTTATCGGGATAGCGGTGGTGGCGAGCTCCATCGGTGTCGCCGGCGCGGCTTCTGCTTCGACCAGCGATATCACCTGTAAGGTCACCGCCTATGCGCCGACCTACTCCAGTCCGAGCGTCTCGGCGAAGGGAACCGTTTCCTGTACCGGCACCGTTGCCGAGATGTCGGTCTACGTGAAGCTCACAGAAAATGGGACCAACGTCGGCAGCACCGGCTGGACCGACTTCTACGTCAGCAGCATGTCGGACGTCGCCAAGGCGAACAACCATTCAGGCAACCAGACATGGTGCAGCGTGGTCACCGGCGAGGTCAACGGAGGGAACATCGGTACGAAGACGGCCTGTGAGACCCAGGCCTGGGCTCCGCCTCGAAACTGAAGCCCACCTCAGCGGGCGCTCATCTGGTATCGGTGTCAACCGCCGCTGCGGCTGCTGCCGGTTCGAGTGCGGCCGGGTCCATTCAGTCGGACCCGGCCGCGAGGTCCTGCACGTTCAGGTCCGGCCGCCGGCCGCCGTGCGTCCAGGTGGCACGACGCCGCGCGAGCCGAGCGGCCAGGATGAGAGAACGTTCACGGGCCCGTCGTGCTGCTTTGATGACGGTAGTCGTTGGGCGACATGCCGTATGCGGCGCGGAAGACCCTGCTGAAATGTGCGCCGTCGAGGAAGCCCCAGCGGGTCGCGATGCTGTGGATCGGACGGCCGCGCAGGGCGGGGTCGGCCAGGTCGTGGCGGCAACGTTCCAGTCGTGTGTGGCGTATCCAGGCTGCGACGGTCATGCCCTCACCCTGGAACAGTTGGTACAGGTGCCGTGTGGAAATCTGATGGGCGGCCGCGATGAGGTCCGCCGTCAGGTGGGGGTCGGGGAGCCGGTCCTGGGTGAAGCGGTGGATCTGGGCGAGCAGAGCCCGCTGCCGTGTCTGCGGCGACAGGCAGGCCGTCGCGTCGAGTTGGTGGGCGCAGGCCGCCGCGATCAGGTCCACCGTGACGGCGCCGAGGGCCACGGTGTCGGCTCTGGTGTAGTCGCCGGCGTTTCTGATCACCTCAATGAGGTGGCCGCCCAGCACGGGGCCGATGCCCTCTTCGGCGGAGAACGGTGCCGCGGCAAGCCGTGCGAGGGTGGTGGAGCGCAGCCCCAGCGACGCTTGAGAAACCTGGACGACCACGGCCTCGTTCACGCCGTCATTCGCTGATCGCCACCCTTGGTATGGCCGCGAAGAGTCGATGACGACGAAATGGTTCGCACCGAAGACAGCGTTTCGGCCGTTCTGAGTCACCCCCCGCCGCCGCGCACCATGAGCTGGAACAGGTAGACCTCGGGATCGCATTGCCGATCGAGCCTCGCGGTCCGCTCAGCCCGCACCGTCGGGTGAGTCAGTGCCGATATCTGCACCCTGGCACAGTCCAACACCCTCACGGACGCCTGGAAATCGGTTCCGCTGTCACTTCGGATCCAAGATGGCACGTGAGTCGACGACGCCATCTCGAGCCATGACGGAAAGCGATCCTCAGGGGCCAGATCTTCGGTTCGGAATTTCTTAATGGCCAATTGCGGACGCCCCTATCCGGTCCGGCGCTCCATCAAGCCGAAATGCTCGGTCACAGCTACTACAGGTAGCGAATGAACCTTTCTCATCTTAGAGGATGATCGGGGGCCTACAATCCCTTACTTCTGTAAGCCTCTTTCATTGTCTTGTCGGTGATACGACCTCGGCGGCGACGGCGTCCCTGGTTCGACGACGGCGACCAGCACGGCTCGTACGAGGAGAACGGACGGGGTTTGGCGATCGTGACCGCGCTCGCCGCTCGCGTCGGCTACTCGGGCACCCCCACCGGCGGCCACCGAGTATGGGCCTACCTCACCACCCCGGACCCACGACCGCCACCCTCATGACCGCGCGCGCATCCGCGACGACTTCGTCCGGAACCGCTCCTTGAGCGTCGGCTCGTCAGTGACGGCGATCCTTCGGCCCGGCACGCCTGGCCGGCCTCGTCACCGGACATTAGAGTGAAGGGCAGGCCGCCCCGGGGCCGATGGCCACCTGGGAGTCACGGCCTCGACTGTGTGTAGGTCCTTTCCAGGCGTCACAGCCTGCTCGGATCGCGGGTCGTTCCGGGTGAAGCGTCACCCTCCGGGGGCGGCAACCCCCGGAGGCCGCCTCGCTTCGGCCGGCATGCGTTTCCGATAGGCCGCCTCAGCCGCCGAGCATGCCTTGAATGGCGGTGACCACGCCCACCAGCGCGGTGCCGGCCGCGCCCGCGTCGGTGGCGATCTCGAAGATCGTCTTCAGCCTGGCCTTCAGACCGCCCTCGCTGCGCTTGCCCGGCTCCTTGTCCAGTTCGCGCTCCACACCGCCGGCCGCGTCCTCCACCGCCACCGCCTGCTCCTCGGGCAACTGGTCGCGCAGCACGTAGACGGCGTCGAGCAGTTCCTCCACCAGGGCGCGCAGGTCGGCCGCGTCGTCGGCCATGTTGTTCACGGTGGCGTCACCGCTGCCGGTGCTGATCGCGCTGTTGTTGAAGGTGTTGCGGTCGAACGTGGTCACGTTGACCTCCGAGGAGTAGTGGAACGGCCGGTCGGAATCGGCGGCGGCCATGAGCACGCGTAATTGTTCGACGCGGGCGGCGATGACCGGGTTGGCCGAGGAGCCGGCGAGGAAGTCGAGAGTCTGCACGGTGTCGGCGTAGACCTCGCGGGTGCGGGCGAGCATCTGGGCCAGCATCTCGGCGGCGGCGAACCCGTGCCACGAGGGCCGCAGCAGCAGATCGAGTGCCCGCATCAGGTAGCGCTCGACCTCGGGCCGCCCTACGTCCAGCCTGCCGTCCTCGCACAGCGCCAGCACCTGTTCGACGGCGGCGTACTCGGAGTGCAACCGCGACAGCAGCATCCGCATCCGCCGCAGTTCCTCGTCCGGCCTGTCCTGCTCGTGGGAGGGGGTGACGTGCCACATCGACACCCGCTGCCCCGCCTCGCGCACCCAGGCCTGGTGGACGGCCTTGTGGCGCCACCAGTAGTCCTCCACGACCACCGACGGCGCGCCCGCGCGCACCCACCACTCCTCCGGCTCCGCCACCGCCGAGGTGCTGTCGAGCAGGTGCCGCGCGAAACGCGGCCCGAACGCCACCAGCGGAACGTGCGCCCCGCGCTCGCCTCGCAGCCAGGCCGGCGCCGACATGGCCAGCCGTACGGCGTTCTCCTGGCCGTCCCAAATGTCGTTGGGGTCGAGCCATCGTCGCTGGAACCCCACCTCCAGCCGGTTGACGACGCGGTCGGCGTAGAAGTTGCGCAGCACCGGCGTGACCGTCACCGACCTGCGGAACCCCTCACTGTGCCGCTGCCGGGTGAGCCGGACCAGGTTGCCGACGTCGACGTAGTACGACTCGGAGATCCAGGGCGCCACCCCGCCGCGCAGCCGGGGTCGTACCGCGCCCAGGCCTCGCACATGATCGGAGCGATGGTGCTCTGGTGAACGGCCCGGGAAGGCCCGGTCGGGACGCGGCCAGCGCGGTGGCTCGCGGCGCCGGGTCTCGGCGGGCAACAGCGGACGCAGGTCCACGATCGGTAACTGGACGGTGACGTGCACCCTCCAACAGTGACGCGGAACCCCGGCGACCTCAACGCGTTGACGTCATTTCCCGGACGCGGGACCGCTGATGCCGGACCACCGCGGTGACGGCGGTTCAGCGGGTGGGCTGGGTCGGGTGGGTGGGCCAGGGGCCGGGGGCGAACATGGTGTTGGTGAGTGCCCAGCGTTCGTGGTCCGCCCAGGTGCCGTCGATGAAGAGCAACTCAGGCGAGATGCCCTCGTAGCGGAAGCCGAGCCGCCGCACCAGGTTGATCGAGGCGTGGTTGCCGGGCTGGATCTGGGCGTCCACCCGGTGCAGCCGCGCCCGCTCGAACGCGTACCGCAGCACCAGGCGTAGGCCCTCGGACATGTAGCCCTTGCCCGCCGTCGGGGCGAAGGCCCCGTAGGCCAGGGAGGCGTTCTGGAAGCGCCCCCGGATGATGCTGTTGAGGAACACCGTGCCGGCGATCGTCCCGGTGTCGCGCAGGCAGACCAGCAGGCCCTGCGCCGTCACGTGGTCGAATCTCGCGAGGTACGCCTGGTAGTCCTCCGGCGTGGCCGGCAATGACATGTAGGGTCCGTGCAGCTCCGCGCTGTCCCGGACGAGCGCGACGAACTCGTCCTGGTCGTCCCGGGTGAGCGCCCGCAGGGTCACCCGGGAGGAGTCCTCCAGCCGGTCCGACAGGAACGCCTCGACCTCCGCCGCCGTCCGCAGGACGCCGGCGCCATCACCGTGATCCACCCGAGGAACCGTACCTTGTTCTACTCGACCCGACATAACCGGAATCGGTCGGTCGGATGGGGAGCTGCCTGGCAGCCACCCGGTGGGGCCATTCGCCCTCACCGGACTGCCGCTGCCGCACTATGTGCCCAACGCCGGCATCCGTGTCGAGGCCGACGGAGTCGCGCTGGCCTACACCGGTGACACCGGCCCGGCCTCCGCGCTCGCCGACCTGGGTCGCGACGCCGATCTGGGTCGCGACGCCGATCTGGGTCGCGACGCCGATCTGTTCATCGTCGAGGCCACCGATCACGTCGGCGAGACCGACCGCCCTTCCCGCAATCTGCTGACCTCTGCGGAGGCCGGCCGATGGGCCGGCCGCGTGGGTGCCCGACGACTGATGCTCACCCATTTCTGGCCGGGCAACGATCGGGCCGTCTCCGTGGCGGCCGCGCGGCGGGAGTTCGGCGGTGAGGTGCTGGCGGCCGAGGAAGGACTCACCGTCGCGCTCGGACCGAAGTAGCGCGATGACCACTCAGGTGGGGTCACCCACTAGTCGGGGCGGGGGGCCGGGTCGGTGGTGACGGAGCGGAGGAGGGGGCGGCTGAGGGCGCCGGCGCCGATGACGCCCGCGAAGCCGGCGGCGGCGCAGACCAGCAGGGTCAGCCCGCCGGTCGCGCTCATCGCCAGACGGGCGAACGGAGCCGCGCAGAACATGCCGGTGGCGATGGAGCCGCCGCCCATGACGGTCAGCGGGATCAGCGTCTCCAGCCGCCGGGCGCGGTCGAGCACCGAAAGGTCGGTGCCGGCCAGGCGCAGCAGCGCGTAGGTCTGACGACGGTCCAGGACCGCGGACGCGGCGGTGATGCCCGCGCTGACGATCGCCACCAGGAAGGACACCAGCAGAACGATCAGCGTGCCCGTTCTGATGTCCTGTAGAAGCCAGGCCGTCACCGGGTCGTTCTCGACGGAGATCGACGCGCTCGGAGTGAGCAGCCCGATGAACCCGGCGACGAACCCGGTCAGCGCCACCCCGCTCACCGTGCGCCAGGCGGAACGGGGGTCGTCCACCAGGCGCCGCCCGGCCAGCAACCGCGCGGGCCGCTTGGCCGTGCGGGCCGTGATCCGGCCGATCATCGCCACCACCCACGGCCCCACGAGGTTGACCGCGAGGAACGACAGGCTCAGCACGACCACGACGACCGTCACGCTCGCCCCGGCGCCGAAGGCCGGCACCGCCGCCAGGCACGCCAGCAGGGCCACCACGCGCACGAACCGCATCGCGGGTGGCGTCTCGCGCCTGGCCACGCCGAGCGGGCTGACCACGACCCGCCGCAGGCCCACCACGGCCGACAGCCCGACCAGCAGTGGCACCGCGAGCAGCACGGCCGCGATGGGCAGCGGCCCGGGCCAGATGTCGGAGGCGAACCAGGCGCCCCCGGCGATCCGCACCTGGGTGAGCGGCGGGATGGCGACCGTGTACAGCAGCAACCCCAGCACCGCCCCCGCGAACGCCGTGATCACCGCCTCGGCCACGGTCATCGCCACGACCTGGCCGGGGGTCGCCCCGACCAGGCGGAGCGCGGCCAGACGCCGGTCCCGGCGCGCCACCGTCAGCCGGGCCGCCGCGCCCCCGAACACCAGCAGCGGCACGACCATCAGCACGCTCGCGACCGCCGCCAGCGCCTGGTAGGCACCCGCGTCAGGTGACGGGCTTCCGGTGAGGTCGGGGACCTTCGTCGCGGACACGCCGAGGCGGTAGTCCCCCTTGTACTTGGCCGTCATGATGTCCTCGCCGGGCGCGTGGCCGACGACGGCGACCAGCTCGCCGGGGTGGACCAACGCCTCGTCCCCGATCGTCCCGGCCCTCTTCTGCGGGAATCGGCGGCCCACCGAGCCGTCGTCCCGGGCCAGCTCGGCGAGCGCGGGCGACATCACGACCTCGCCGGGCGCGGGCAGGCGGGAGAGGCCGCGAGGCGGGGAGACGCCCGGCGACAGGACCGCCACGTGGACCACGGTGATCCGCCGATCGCCCGAGAACTCGCTGCGGACGGCTTCGACCGCCCGTGGCGGCCCGCCGGCCGTAGCACCGGGTGGCGGCTCGGGGTTACGCCAGGCGCCTCGCTCGGCCCGTCCGGCGAAGGCGAAGTTGATCGCGACCGCGAACAGCAGCAGCGCGGTGGACACGCCCACCGCCGCCAGCGTCAGCGACGACCCGAGCAGCCCCCGCCGCCCGCCACCGCGTAGCAGCCGCCAGGTGAGGTCGAGCAGGTTCCTCATCGTCCGCTCCCCTCGGCCCCGTGGACGGGAGCGTGCGAGGCGGACGGCACCTGGCCGAACACCTGCGTGTGCGGAGTCGGCGGCATCTGCCCGAGCACCTGGGTATGCGAGCCGGGCGGCGCCTGGCCCGGTGCCTGGCTGTACGGACCGGCCGGCACCTGCGGGTACGGAACGGGCGGCGTATGGCCGGGTACCTGGGTGTGCGGGCCGTCCGAGATGGACGGGATCGGGGCCGGCGTCCCTGCGAGACCGACGCCGGACGTGGGGAGGATGTGGCCGTCTCTGACCTCGACCACGCGGTCGCACCAGCGGGCCACGTGCGGGTCGTGGGTGACGACGACCAGGGACGCGTCGTTGTGCCTGGTCGCCTCCACCAGCAGGCGCATCGTGTCGTGCCCGGTGGCCTGGTCCAGCGCGCCGGTGGGCTCGTCGGCGAACACGACGGCGGGCCGGGTCACGAGCGCGCGGGCGATGGCGACCCGCTGGGCCTGCCCGCCGGACAGCTCGCCCGGGCGGCGCCCTTCCATGCCGGCCAGGCCCAGCGGCCCGAACCAGGAGCGGGCCTGGCGGACGGCCTGCGCGCGCGGGACGTCGCCGAGCATGAGCGGCAGCGCGACGTTCTCGTCCACCGGCAGCTCGGGCAGGAGCTGGCCGAACTGGAAGACGAACCCGAAGCGGGTGCGCCGCAGCGCGCTGCGCCTGCGCTCCCCCAGGTTGTCGATGCGCTCGCCGAGCAGGTGGACCTCGCCGGCGTCCGGCTTCATGATCCCCGCGAGGCAGTGGAGCAGGGTGGACTTCCCGGAGCCGCTCGGCCCCATGATGGCGACGGCCTCACCCTGGTGGACCATCAGGTCGACACCGGCCAGGGCGACGGTGGACCCGAAACTCTTCCTCAGGCCGAGCCCGTGGAGAACGATTTGCGACGGCATGAGCAGAGCCTCTCCCGCGGGCGGCGGCCCGCGGATCGGCCGCCCGCCCGATCCGCCGGACGGCCCATCGGCCGAAAGGCCGATAGCGCCCGCCCCTCCCAGCGTGCGGACGCTCTCGCTTCGTGGCGTGCGGGCGCGCGCTTGCTGGCAGAATCGGGCGGGTGAGGGTACTCGTCGCGGATGACCAGGAACTGGTGCGCACCGGCTTCCAGATGATTCTCGACGCCCAGCCCGACATCGAGGTGGTCGCGGCCGTGGCCGACGGCGTCGCCGCGGTCGAGCAGGCCCGCCGCCTGCGTCCGGAGGTGTGCCTGCTGGACATCCGGATGCCCCGGCTGGACGGCCTGGAGGTCACCAGGATCCTGGCCGGCCCGGGGGTGCCCGACCCGCTGCGCGTGGTCATCGTGACCACCTTCGACCTCGACGAGTACGTGTACGGCGCGCTGCGCGCGGGCGCCTGCGGGTTCCTGCTGAAGGACAGCGGCCCCACGCTGCTCATCGAGGCGGTGCGGGCCGCCGCCAACGGCGACGCCCTGGTCTCGCCGTCGATCACCGTGCGGCTGCTGTCCCACCTGGCCCGGCCGATCCCGGTCGTGACGCGCCCGCCGCGCGAGCCGCTCACCGACCGCGAGATGGACGTCGTCCGCCTGATCGCCCGGGGCCGCACCAACCAGGAGGTGGGCGGGGAGCTGTTCATCTCCCTGTCGACGGTGAAGACGCACCTGGCGAGCATCTTCGCCAAGCTGGGCGCCCGCAACCGCGTCGAGATCGCCGCCTGGGCCTGGGAGGCCGGCGTCGTCCGCTGACGCGCCACCGGCCCGCCGCGCGTGCCGGTCAGAACAGGACCGGCACGGCGGATAAGGCCACTATGTGCCTGGTGCGCCGCGGACGCTCACCGGGCCGGGCGACGTAGATCGGCGCCGGCTTCGCCGTATCCCCGACCCGCCGACCCGGCGCCGATCGCCTCCAGCACATGGCGGGGAAGTGGTCGCGGTGACGACGGTGTGGCGGGCGACGGTCCAGAGGGTGACCGTGACGGTCTCGGGACGACGGTGTGGCGGGCGACGGTCCAGAGGGTGACCGTGACGGTCTCGGGACGACGGTGTGGCGGGCGACGGTCCAGAGGGTGACCGTGACGGTA